>NZ_NOYB01000020.1:0-675 GCF_002258235.1 Rhodococcus sp. 06-470-2
GGCGGCAAGGACAGCACGACCCCTGGTGCCGAGAGTGACGGTGCGCGTCCCGATCCTGCAGCAGCCGAACCGGATTCGCCCACACCGAGTGGCGTCTGCGATACCGAGACCCCACCGCTACCGGAGCCGGACGACCGTTCGACGAGCGATCAGGGACTGTGGAGCGATGCGGGACTGTGGAACGACGGTTCATGCGACGGCGACGATCCCTGCGACGGTGACGGCCGGTGCGGTGACGGCCTCGACTGTGGTTGCGGCACAAGGCCCGACGGCACAACCGAACCAGAGGACAGTGCTGAGCCCGGCGACACAACCGAGCCGGACGACGCAACCGATCCCGACGACGCCGTCGGATCCGACACCGACGACGCACCGGACACCGCAGCACGCGAGGCTGCCGCCGCGCGGGATATCCGTACCCAGCGCGAACGCCAACACGACGCCCTCAAACTCGCGCTCCGGCACACCCTCGCCTCCGGCACCTTTGGCACACATCGCGGCCTGCCCGTCACCGCCATCGTCACCATGACCCTCAAAGACCTCGAAGCCGGCTGCGGCTACGCCATGACCGCCACCGGATCACGGGTGTCGATCCGCGACGCGATCCGCATGGCCTCGCACGCCCACCACTACCTGACCATCTTCGACGACCACGGCCGAGCCCTGTACCTCGGC
>NZ_NOYB01000047.1:0-185213 GCF_002258235.1 Rhodococcus sp. 06-470-2
CACGCAAAACGCTCGGCTGGAAAACTCCAGCCGAGCGTTTACGTGATCTACTGACAGGCATCTGACCATCAGGTGTTGCGAGGACCCCTAGAATCCGCCTTCGGGAGAGGCGGGGCTTTTCTCGTTGTGCAGTCTCGGATCAGCTGAGACGTTCCAGCACCATGGCCATGCCCATGCCGCCGCCGACGCACATGGTCTCGACGCCGAACGTCTTGTCGTGTGTCGTCAGGTTGTTGAGCAGCGTGGTGGTGATCCGGGCACCGGTCATACCGAACGGGTGGCCGATGGCGATGGCACCGCCGGAGACGTTGAGCTTGTCCTCCTCGATGCCGAGGTCGCGCGCCGAACCGAGGACCTGCACCGCGAAGGCCTCGTTGATCTCGAACAGGTCGATGTCGGAGATCGACATGCCCGCGATCTTCAGCGCCTTGCGGGTGGCCTCGATCGGTCCGAGGCCCATGATCTCGGGAGAGGTGCCGGTGACGCCGGTGGAGACGATGCGCGCCAGCGGGGTCAGGCCCAGTTCCTTGGCCTTGGTGTCGCTCATGATGACGAGCGCTGCTGCGCCGTCGTTCAGCGGGCAGGCGTTGCCGGCAGTGATCGTGCCGTTGGGTCGGAAGACCGGCTTGAGCTGGCTGATCTTCTCGTACGTGGTGCCGGCGCGAGGGCCGTCGTCGGTGCTGACCACGGTGCCGTCGGCGAGGGTCACCGGGGTGATCTCCCGCTCGAAGAATCCGGCGTTGATGGCCTCTTCGGCACGGTTCTGGCTGCGCACGCCCCAGTGGTCCTGGTCCTCGCGGGTGATGCCGGTCAGAAGCGCGACGTTCTCGGCCGTCTGGCCCATCGCGATGTACGCGTCGGGCAGTTCGCCGTTCTCGCGGGGGTCGGTCCAGCTGTCCGCGCCCTCTTCCTGTGCCTTCTTGGTACGGGCCTCGGCGTCGGCGAAGATCGGGTTGTGGCTCTCGGGGAGCGAGTCGGAGCTGCCGTGAACGAAGCTGGACACGCTCTCGACACCGGCCGAGATGAACACGTCACCTTCGCCCGCCTTGATCGCGTGCAGCGCCATGCGGGTGGTCTGCAGCGAGGACGAACAGTATCGCGTGATCGTCGTTCCGGGCAGGGAGTCGTAGCCGAGCTGAACCGCGACGATGCGAGCGAGGTTGTTGCCCTGCATGCCGCCGGGCAGTCCGCAGCCCAGAAGCAGGTCGTCGATGTCCTTCGGGTCGAGCGAGGGCACCTTGGCCAGCGCAGCGGCGACCATCTGAGCGGTGAGGTCGTCGGGGCGAATGTCCTTGAGCGACCCCTTCATCGCCCTGCCGATCGGTGAGCGCGCGGTGGCGACGATGACTGCCTCTGGCATGAGATCTCCTTCGAATCGATACTGCGTACCTGCTTTGCTACCGCCGGGTAGGCGATGTCTCCTGACCGAACTTACAACCCCGCCGAATCGGCGCTGCCGCGACGTACGAGATCCTCCGACGCAGTGGTGATCTCGGCGTCGAGTTCTGCTGTTCGCCGGCGCAGAAATCGGTCGAGGGCTGCGGTGGCACGGGGGATCGGCTTGCGCGATTCGACGGCAGCAGACACCGTCGGCAGTTCGGGCAGCGGACCACCGTGCCACACGCCGAGGGCGGAGGCGAGCACCGGCAGAATCTGCTGTGCGGCAAGCTCGTAGCCGGCCGCCGAGGGATGGAAGCGGTCCGCCGAGAACATGGTGTCGGGGGCCGCCAGAAACTCGGGAGCCAGCAGATCGGCCAGGGCGACCGGATGCCCGCCCGCGCCGAGCGTGCGGGCAGTCTGGGCGTGGGCGAGGCGGCGACCCCAATTGCGGACGACGGTACGCAGCGGCTGCGGAATGGCCGTCACGACACCGAGATCGGGGCACGTACCCACGGCGACGACGCAGCCCTTGGCGGTGAGCCGCTCCACCGCGTCGCCCAGTCGGGCCGCCGAAGCCGGAATGGAGAACTTCTTGGTGACGTCGTTCGCGCCGATGAAGATGACCGCGGCGTCGGGAGGGGCACCTGCGACGAACATGGCGTCGACCTGGCCTTCGAGTCCCTTGGATGTGGCACCGGCAATTGCCTTGGTGCTCAAGCGAATCCGTTGGCCTGTTTCCTCCGCCAATCCTCTGGCCAGCAGAACGCCGGGAACCTCGTCGGCGACGGTGCAGCCGACGCCTGCCGCGGTGGAGTCGCCGAAGATCATCAGATGAATATCTGCTGAACTTCCCAATCGCCACCGTTCCGGGGCCACGCAGCCCGCTGTGTAGACGCCGTCCGCCTCCGGTGGTTTGGCCGTGGTGCGCCCGATGACGCCACGCGCCGCAGCGGCCTGTGCCATCAGATGTCGGTACGCGGCCCAGGACGCCGTCCCTGCTCCCGAGCCTGCCAGCACTGTCGCGGCGCTCGCTTTCGCAGCGGTACGCCATCCGCTCGCCGTCACAGATCGATCCCTCTCCTCATGCCTTCCTCACCATCGTATGCGGGTGTCGACGGCCGTGACCGAGAGTCGAATACCTGCATCTGGGAAGATGGAGCAATGCGCATCGCACAGCACATCACCGAACTCATCGGCAACACCCCGTTGGTGAAGTTGTCCACCGTCATCGGCGACGGCGCCGGCACTGTCGCGGCCAAGATCGAATACCTCAACCCGGGTGGTTCGTCCAAGGACCGCATCGCCGTCAAGATGATCGACGCAGCCGAGGCGTCCGGCGAACTGAAGCCCGGCGGCACCATCGTCGAACCCACGTCCGGCAACACCGGCGTCGGTCTCGCACTGGTCGCGCAGCAGCGTGGCTACAAGTGTGTGTTCGTGTGCCCCGACAAGGTCGGTGAGGACAAGCGCAACGTGCTGCGCGCGTACGGAGCCGAGGTCGTCGTCTGCCCCACGGCCGTCGCGCCCGAGGACCCCAACAGCTACTACAGCGTCTCGGATCGACTCGTTCGCGAGATCGAGGGAGCCTGGAAGCCCAACCAGTACTCCAACCCGGCGGGCCCGGCCAGCCACTACGAGACCACCGGTCCCGAGATCTGGGCCGACACCGACGGCAAGATCACCCACTTCGTCGCAGGCGTCGGCACCGGCGGCACCATCTCCGGCACCGGCAAGTACCTCAAGGAGGTCTCCGGCGGCAAGGTCAAGGTCATCGGCGTCGACCCCGAGGGCTCGGTGTACTCCGGAGGTACGGGACGCCCGTACCTCGTCGAGGGCGTCGGCGAGGACTTCTGGCCGACCGCCTACGACCCGTCCATCCCGGACGAGATCATCGCGGTCTCCGATGCTGATTCGTTCGACATGACCCGTCGCCTCGCACGGGAGGAGGGCCTGCTGGTCGGCGGCTCGTGCGGCATGGCTGCCGTTGCTGCTATCCAGGTCGCCGAGCGTGAAGGTCCCGACGCGCTGGTCGTCGTGCTGCTGCCCGACGGCGGACGCGGCTACCTGGCCAAGATCTTCAACGATTCCTGGATGTCCTCGTACGGATTCCTGCGTTCACGCCTGGACGGCACCACCGAGGAGACCTCCGTCGGTGCAGTGCTGCGCGGCAAGTCCGGCGCGCTCCCGGACCTGGTGCACACCCACCCGTCGGAAACCGTGCGTGACGCCATCGAGATCCTGCGCGAGTACGGCGTCTCGCAGATGCCCGTGGTCGGTGCCGAGCCGCCCGTCATGGCAGGCGAGGTTGCCGGCAGCGTCACCGAGCGCGATCTGCTGAGCGCCGTGTTCGAGGGACGGGCCGCGTTGGCCGACCCCGTCGCCAAGCACATGAGCGCGCCGTTCCCGCTGATCGGTGCCGGAGAGACTGTCTCCGACGCCACCAAGGCACTCGGCGAATCCGATGCGCTGATGGTCGTCGAGGAAGGCAAGCCCGTCGGCGTCATCACCCGCCACGATCTGCTCGGATTTCTCAGCAAGGGAGCCTAGGCATGTGAGTGGAACTTCGTAGCAGGCTACGAAGTTCCATTCACATGCGGCGCAGCCGCTTCATCGGAAAGCGCTGGTGCCGGTGAGCGCCTGTCCGATCACGAGCTGATGAACCTCGGACGTGCCCTCGTAGGTGAGGACCGATTCGAGGTTGTTGGCGTGTCGTAGCACGGGGTATTCCAGCGTGATTCCGTTGGCGGCCAGGATCGTTCGGCATTCACGAGCAATCTTGATCGCTTCGCGCACGTTGTTGAGCTTGCCGAGCGACACTCGCTCACCCGGTAGCTGACCCTTGTCCTTCAGTCGGCCCAGGTGCAGCGCGAGCAGCTGACCCTTGCCGAGTTCGAGGGCCATGTTGGCGAGCTTGGCCTGGGTGAGTTGGTACCCGGCCAGCGGCTTGTCGAACACCGCGCGGGTCTTGGAGTACTCGATCGCCGACTCGATGCAATCCCGCGCCGCGCCCATGGCACCGAAGACGATGCCGAAGCGGGCCTCGTTCAGGCAACTCAACGGGCCGCTCAGGCCGCGGGCTTCGGGCAGCATCGCGTCGGCAGGAAGCCGGACGTCGTCGAACACCAACTCGCCGGTGATCGACGCGCGGAGCGAGAGCTTCTTCTTGACCGTGTTGGCGGTGAATCCGGGGGTGTCCGTGGGGACGACGAAACCCCTGACCTTGTCGTCGGTCTGGGCCCACACGACGGCGACGTCGGCGACCGGCCCGTTGGTGATCCACATCTTGCTGCCGTTGAGGATCCAGTCGTCACCGTCGCGCTTGGCGCGGGTGAGCATGCCTCCTGGGTTCGATCCGAAGTCGGCCTCGGTGAGCCCGAAGCAACCGATCAGCGATCCCTCGGCCATGCCCGGTAGCCACTGCTGCTTCTGCTCCTCGGAGCCGTACTTCCAGATGGCGAACATCGCCAGCGAGCCCTGCACCGAGACCAGCGATCGAATGCCGGAGTCGATCGCCTCGAGCTCGAGGCAGGCCAGGCCGTACGCCGTCGCGGAGGTTCCGGCGCAGCCGTAGCCCTCGAGATGCATGCCCAGCAACCCGAGCGAGCCCAGTTCCTTGGCCAGTTCACGGGCCGGCACAGTGCCTTCGTCGAACCAGTCGGCGATGTGTGGCCGGATGCGCTCGTTGCCGAACTTGCGGACGGTGTCTCGGATCTGACGCTCCTCGTCGTCGAGGAGTGAATCGATCGCGAACAGTTCGTCGACGCTCTGGGAGTTGGCCACGGTGCCTCTTTCCGCTGGGGGTTGTCTTCGCAGGTTACCCACGACCCCGCCGGGCGACGCAGGCCGATTAGGGTGGAGGGCATGAGTGAGCAGCGCAGCAAGGCAGACAACACCTCCTGGCAGGGCTTTTCCACGAAGGCGGTGCACGCCGGCTACGAGCCGGATCCGCTGACCGGCGCGGTGAACGTGCCGATCTACGCCAGCTCCACCTTCGCTCAGGACGGCGTCGGCGGTATGCGCAGCGGTTTCGAATACGCGCGCACCGGCAACCCGACGCGTCGGCCGCTCGAAGCCAACCTGGCGGCCATCGAGTCCGGCACCTACGGGCGCGCGTTCTCCTCGGGCATGGCGGCGACGGACTGCCTGCTCCGCTCGGCGCTTCGCCCCGGTGACCACCTCGTCATCCCCAACGACGCCTACGGCGGCACGTACCGATTGATCGACAAGGTCTTCACCCAGTGGGGCATCGAGTACTCGGTGGCTGCGGTGTCGGATGTCGACGAGGTCCGCGCGGCGATGCGCCCGAACACCAAGCTGGTCTGGGTCGAGACGCCCACCAACCCGTTGCTCAACGTCGGTGACATCGAGGCGCTCTCGGGCGTCGCGCACGAGGGCGGGGCCAAGCTGGTCGTCGACAACACGTTCGCGTCCCCGTACCTGCAGCAGCCCCTGAGCCTCGGAGCCGACGTAGTGCTGCACTCGACCACCAAGTACATCGGCGGACACTCCGATGTCGTCGGCGGCGCACTGGTGACCGACAGCGAAGAGCTCGATACGGCGTTCGCGTTCCTGCAGAACGGCGCGGGCGGTGTTCCGGGACCGTTCGACGCGTTCCTGACCTTGCGCGGCATCAAGACTCTCGCGCTGCGGATGGAGCGACACAGCGACAACGCCGAGAAGATCGTGGAATTCCTCGAGGGGCATCCGGCCATTTCGCAGGTCATCTATCCCGGACTCGAATCGCACCCGTCTCATGCGGTCGCGGCGAAGCAGATGCGACGGTTCGGCGGCATGGTCTCGGTGCGGCTGGCCGGCGGCAAGCAGGCTGCACTCGACTTCTGCGCGAAGACCGAGATCTTCACCCTGGCGGAGTCCCTGGGCGGCGTCGAGTCGCTGATCGAACATCCCGGCGCGATGACCCACGCCTCGACGGCCGGTTCGTTGCTCGAGGTACCCGACGATCTCGTGCGGCTGTCGGTCGGCATCGAAGACGGTGCCGACCTGGTCGGCGACGTCGAGCAAGCATTGGCATGATCGTCGCACTGATCGACTCGGGCCTGGGGATGCTTCCTACGGCTGCGCGGCTTCGCCAGGTGCGACCCGAGCTCGATCTGGTGCTGATGATGGATCCCGACAACGCTCCCTGGGGACCCAAACCGGATCGGTGGGTGATCGACCGGGTGGTCGCCACCGCCGAGCACGCCGTCGATCTCGGTGCCGAGGTGGTCGTGCTTCCGTGCAACACCGCCAGCGTGACGGCGCTGAGCCACGTTCGGGCCGCGCTCGGTGACACGATCCCGGTGGTGGGTACCGTCCCGGCGATCAAACCCGCTGCGGCGCAGAGTGATCGGATTGCGATCTGGGCAACGGCAGCAACGACGGCCAGTGCCTATCAAGCGCGGTTGATCGAGGAGTTCGCCTCGCATCGGACGGTGACGAGCGTGGCCTGCCACGGTCTGGCGGATTCGATCGACCGCGGAGACGAGCGGGGGATCAGCGCTGCGATCACCGCCGCCGTGGCTGCCACTCCCGACGACGTCCAGTCGGTCGTGCTGGGGTGCACGCACTACCCGCTGGTGCGGGGCGAGATCGTTGCGCAGCTGCCCACCGAGGTGACGATGTTCGACAGCGCCGAGGCCGTGGCCAATCAGACCGTCCGGCGCGTCGACGAGGTCGGCTCGAGCGGTTCGGGTACCGGCCGCGTCTCGGTGTGGCTCAGCGGAATCGAGGGCGGGTTGCCTGCGAGCGCGCAGCGGTATCCCGAAGGAAAGCTGCTACTCGACGACCTGCGAGCAGAGCAGCACTGACCCATCGGGGAATGCAGGACGCTCCCGAGCGTTGTCTTTCACTGAGCTAACGGTCACTGCGGTGAAGGGAAACACATGGTCGGCGTCGAAGTGCGCGGTAGTGCCGGAAGGACCGCGGCGAGGATGCCGCATCGATACGCCTTCTGGGTGGTGGGCGTTGCCTTCATCGTGCTGATGGCGTCGTCGGCAGCACCGTCTCCGCTGTATCCGGTGTACCAGCAGTCGTGGGGATTCAGCGCGATCACACTCACGCTCATCTTCGCCGTCTACGCGGTGGCGCTCCTGGCGACGCTGCTCACCGTCGGCAGCCTGTCGGACCACATCGGTCGTAAGCCGATTCTGATTGCGTCGCTGCTGATGCTCGTGGTGAGCCTGGTGCTGTTCATCGTCTCCGACAGCGTGCCGCTCCTCATCGCCGCTCGCGTGGTGCAGGGGATTGCTGCAGGCGCGGCCACGGGTGCGATGAGTGCGGCCATCATCGATCTCCAGCCCGACGTGTCCACCGGGCCGCTGCTCAACAGCGTGGCACCTTCGTTCGGTCTGGCGGCCGGGGCGCTCGGTGCCGGGTTGCTGGTGCAGTTGGCTCCGGCACCGGAGATCCTCGTGTTCGTTCTGTTGATCGGCGCGGCGCTCGTCCTCGCGGTGGCGCTGTTGTTCGTCCCCGAGACATCGGCGTTGCGCGGCTTCGATTCCCGACGCCACCTCGCGTCGACCCTGCTGCCGAGGATGTCGATCCCGAAGTCGGTGCGGGCACCGTTCCTTCTCATCGCCCCCGCCCTGTTCGCCACGTGGTCTCTCGGTGGTTTCCACCTCTCGCTCGGTCCGTCCATCATCGGCACTGTCTTCGGTGTCGACAACCACATCGTGGGCGGATTGGAGATCTTCGCACTGTTCGGTTCCGGTTCGATAGCAGCTGCCGTGGTGCGCAACGGATTTCCTCGCAGGGTGATGATGATCGGCGCGTCCGTGCTTGCGATCGGTGTGGCGCTGACCTTGGTATCGGTCGAGATCGGCTCGATCGGGCTGTACTTCGTCGGGGCTGTCATCGCCGGGTCGGGTTGGGGAGCAACTTTTCTCGGCGCAATGCGCACGCTCGGTGCCCTGGTTCCCGCAGCGGAGCGAGGCGGGGTGTTCGCCACGACGTTCGTCATCAGCTACCTCGCCTTCAGCGTGCCCGCCGTGGTCGCCGGTCTGTCGGTGCATCGGCTGGGGTTGAGCACGACGGTGGAGGTGTACGGCGCGTTCGTCATCGCGATGGCGTTGTTCTCGGTTCTCGGATTCTCGCTGGCGCAGCGCCGAGATCGGTAGTGCGCCAGAGTCTGTGGTTCCTCCTCTGCCGAGGGTGAGCGAGTACTCCTACCCGATCGGGTAGTTCGGTCGGGTCGATGGCAGGGTTCCCGCCTCGAGGTGTTCCCAACGCGGTGTGCGGCGGTGGAGTGTGGTCATCAGTGAGACGCCGATCACAGCAGAAGGCGTCTTGTCACTCACACTCACCGAGGAGACACCGATGGTTATCGAGCTCAATCAGATCTGGGAATTCCCCATCAAGGAGTTTCATCCGCTGCCGCGCGCCAAGCTGGGAGTCGGTGCCCACGACATGATCGGTGTCGAGGCCAAGGAACTCGGGTTCAAGCGCTCGCTGCTCGTCACGACCGGTCTGCGCGGTTCCGGAATCATCGAGGAACTGATCGGCAAGATCGAGTACCAGGGCGTCGAGGTGGTCCTCTACGACAAGGTCGAGTCCAATCCCAAGGACTACAACGTCATGGACGGTGCCGCGCTGTACCAGAAGGAGAAGTGCGACAGCGTCATCTCCGTCGGTGGTGGTTCGAGCCACGACGCGGCCAAGGGCATTCGCGTCGTCGTCGCGCACGACGGACGCAACATCAACGAGTTCGAGGGATTCTCCAAGTCCACCAACAAGCAGAATCCACCGCACATCGCCGTATCGACCACTGCAGGAACGGGTTCGGAGACGTCCTGGGCCTACGTCATCACCGACACCTCGGACATGGAGAAGCCGCACAAGTGGCTGGCGTTCGACGAAGCGTCGACACCGACTCTGGCACTGGACGATCCGCTGCTCTACTACACCTGCCCGCAGCAGTGGACCGCGTTCTGCGGCTTCGACGTTCTCGCCCACGGTGCCGAGCCGTACGTCTCGCGTCTCGATTTCGCGCCGTCGCTCGGCAACGCCATCTACTCGATCGGCCTGGTGTCCAAGCACCTTCGTGAAGCGGTGTACGACCCGGGCAACCTGAAGGCTCGCGAGGGCATGATGAACGCCCAGTACATCGCCACGCAGGCGTTCAACTCCGGCGGACTCGGTGTCATCCACTCGATCTCGCACGCGATCAGCGCGTTCTACGACAGCGCTCACGGCCTCAACAACGCCATCGCGCTGCCGCGCGTGTGGGAGTACAACCTGCCCTCGCGCTACGAGCGCTACGCCGAGATCGCCGTGGCCATGGGCGTCGATACCAAGAACATGACCACCGTGCAGGCGGCCGATGCTGCCGTCGAAGCCGCCATCAGGCTCGCCAAGGACGTCGGAATTCCCGACAACTTCGGCTCCATCCGTTCGGCGACGTACGACAAGAACAGGATGAACACCGGCAAGTACGCGGGCAAGGGCGACGTGATCAAGGGCGACGAGAAGTCGGTGCTGAAGATCTCCGAGCACATCCAGGAGGACTGGTGCACCCCGGGCAACCCCCGTGAGGTGACCGTGGAGTCGATGATCCCCGTCGTCTCGCACGCGATCAACGAGTCGTACTGATGCTGCGCAGTGGTGCGGTTATGTGCCCCGGGCGGCGCATGACCGCACCACTGCGGCTCCGCCGCACCACGAAGGGAAACACATGACCTCGCTGTCGACAGTGCGTAGCGACGACACCGGCACCGTTCGATTCACCGACGCCGCCGATCTGCAGCGCGCGCTCGGTGAGCAGGACTACATCGCCGACGACGACCTCGCCACCGTGGTACATCTGGCGACAGCGCTCGATCGCCCACTGTTGCTCGAAGGCCCTGCGGGCGTGGGCAAGACCGAGTTGGCCAAGTCTCTCGCTGCGGCGAGCGGACGGAAGCTGGTTCGGTTGCAGTGCTACGAGGGCCTCGACGACAACCGAGCCCTCTACGAGTGGGACTACGCCAAGCAACTGCTGCACGTGCAGATGCTGCGCGAACACATCGGCGCGCTCACCCAGCACGTCACCGATATCGACGATGCCTCGAAGCTGCTCGCGGCCAAGGACTTCGGCCTGTACTCCGAGCCCTTCCTCGCCGTGCGCCCCCTGCTGGAGTCGGTGCTCTCGGAGGAGCCGGTGGTGCTGCTGGTCGACGAGGTGGATCGCACCGAGGAGTCGATGGAGGCACTGTTGCTCGAAGTGCTCGCCGAGAAGCAGGTGACGATCCCCGAGGTCGGCACCTTCACGGCGCGCAGCGATCCGTGGGTGATATTGACCTCCAACGACACTCGTGAGCTGTCCTCGGCGCTCAAGCGACGCTGCCTGCACTTCCATCTCGATTACCCGACGGCTGCGCGGGAGCGCGAGATCGTCACCGCTCGTGCGCCCGAGGTGCCCGCGCACATCGTGGCCGAGATCGTCGATTTGGCAACCGAACTGCGCGAACTACCGCTGCGCAAGAGCCCGTCGATCTCGGAAGTGATCGACGCGGCTCGTATCGCGTCGGTTCTCGGACACTCCGAGGACACCCGCAAGTATCTGCTCGCCGCGCTGGTCAAGTACTCCTCGGACATGAAGATCGCCTTGGCCGGGCCGGTCGCCGAAACAACCTCTGCCGCAACGTCACTGGGAACTATCGTCAACACGACCGCGACGGCCTTTCGCGGACACGGTGGACGCGACAAGGGCGGCATCGGAATACGACGATGACCGGGCACGAATCGTTCTCGGCATCGGTGGTGCTCGACGTGCTGGCGGCTGTCTTCGGCCGGACGCTGCGGCGCTTCGGAGTAGCGGCGTCGCCGGCCGAGGTGATCGAGGTACGACGCGTCCTCGGTCTCCTCGGGGGCCGGGACCTCACGATTCTGCGTGCGGCCCTGCGCGCGACGTGCGCCAAGTACGACCACGAACAGCACGGCTTCGATCTCGCGTTCGAGTCGATGTTCGAGGCCGCCATCGACAGTGCCGTGGACGAGCATCGATCGCCGTTGGGTGCGCAGGTCGCCGGCGGACTTCCGACGGACCTCGAGGTGGGAGCGGACCACGAGGCCGCCAAGTACGCCGAGTACAACGAACGGGCCGTGGAGATCGGGGATCTGCTCGACGCGCCCGAAGCCGACAAGGGCTTCAACCCGCACAAGGACGACGACGACATCAGCCTTTCGTCCGAGGATCATGATCTGTCGATCGACACCGACGGCGACATGGGCCGTCGCGGGGTCACCTACACCGTCGACCTGGAGCGGTCCGGATCGACGGCGGCAGGGGAGTTGGCGTCGAGTACCAGCGGAGCGGTTGCGGGACAGCTGAACTGGGAAGATCCGGCGAGCGTGCTGGCGTGGTTCGACGACTACGATCCGCGGAGCGTCTACGGCGACGGCGGTGATTCGGGTCCACTGAGTGCCGCGATGCTGGATCGGATCACCGATGCCGTCGAGGCTTTCGTCGCGGCGTTGGGTGAGCTGACCGGCACCATGCCCTCACCGATACCGATCGACGGTGCGGTGCAGGTGATCGGCAGGCACGCCGAGATCGAGCGCGCGAGTCACGAACTGCTGCGGCACATGCGCGGCACCCCGCGCCCGCGGCCGCGCGAGCACTCGCGCGGGCCGCTGGACATGAGGCGCACCGTCCGGTCGAGTCTGCGAACCGACGGAATTCCGTTTCGCTTGGTGACGAAGACACCGGTACCGGACAAGGTCCGACTCCTCGTGCTCGCCGACGTTTCGCTGTCGGTTCGGCCGATCACGGCGTTCACCCTGCGCCTGGCACAGGCCATGCATGCGCGCGCGCACCGATGCACGGTGATGGGGTTCGTCGACGCGCCGGTGGACGTGACGACCACCTTGCTCGCCAGTACGGGGGACGGCGCGCTGGCGGCGGTGCTCGCGGATGCGCGTCTGGACCTCGAAGCCAGTAGCGACTACGGCAGCATGTTCGCCGCTCTGTTGGACTCGCATGCCGACGTGCTGAACAAGCGCACCGCGGTGATCATCGTCGGCGACGGCCGGTGCAACGGCCGCCCGTCGGGACTCGATGCGCTGAAAAGGATTCGGTCCAAGGTGCACCGCGTCGCGTGGATCACCCCCGAGGCGCGCCGCTACTGGGCTCAGGCTGCGTGTTCGATGGAGGACTACGAGCAGGTCTGCGACCGGGTCGTCGTCGCGAGGGACGGGGACCAGCTGACGGCGCAGGCGGCCGAACTGGGGCATGCGCTGTCCTGAGCCAGCCTCCGACCCTGACCGTCGGGGTTCGGGTACCTACCCGATCGGGTAGGTGGGAACCTGGTCCGGTGCTGGTGGGATTCGACGGGCCCCCCTCGTAGGGTTGTAACCTGAATCACATGCCCGGATGTCTCGGGCCGATGGACAGCGAGGGTGTGAACGGTGGACCAGGCAGCTACTGCGAACGTAGGCAAGGCGCTGCACGACCTCGAAGATCGACGCAGCCGCCCGGAGGCACCGCGCGTGCTCAAGTTCCATGCCCCGGAGATCGTGTTCGGTCAGGATTCGTTGGGTGAAGTGGCGCACGCGACGCTTCGGCTGGGCGGAGTGCGTCCGCTCGTGGTGACCGATGCCGGTCTGATCGACAGCGGGTGGGCGGGTCAGCTGATCGATCTGCTCACCGCACAGGGCCTGTTTCCCCAGGTGTGGAGCGAGCTGACGCCCAATCCCAAGGATGTCGAGATCGAAGCCGGGTATGCGGTCTACACCGAGTCGGTCTGCGATGTGCTGGTGGCCATCGGCGGGGGATCGGTGATGGATGCGGCCAAAGGCATTGCGATCCTGGCCGGTAACGGCGGCAGAATCCTCGACTACGAAGGTGTCGATCAGGCCACGCGCCCGATTCCACCCTTGGTCATGGTGCCGACGACGTCCGGTACGGGTGCCGACGTGTCCCAGTTCTGCATCGTCACCGATACGGCGCGCTCGACGAAGATCACCATTCTCGGCAGAGCTCTGGTCCCCGATATCACCGTGATCGACCCGCGACTGCTCACCACGATGCCCGAATGGCTCAACGCAGCAACGGGTTTGGATGCCCTGACTCACGGTATCGAGGCCTTCGTCTCGCTCGGACACAACCAACTCACCGATCACCATGCCCTACGGGCCATCACCATGGTGATGTCGCAGCTGGCACGCACCATCGACGAACCCGCCGACATGGTTGCGCGCGGATCGATGGCCCAGGCGAGCCTCGAAGCCGGCCTGGCTTTCACCAACGCGATCCTCGGTGCAACGCATGCCATGAGCCATCAGGTGGGTGGACTGCTCGACCTGCCGCACGGTGTGATCAACGGCGTACTGCTGCCTCATGTCATCCGCTTCAATGCAGCCGAGGATCCGCTGCCGTACGTGGCCATCGCGACGAGCCTCGGACTTCCCGAGGGCAGAGCCCGGCCGGAGGAGGCCGCGATGGCCGTGGCAGACCGCGTCGACCGCCTCGCGCGACAGGTCGGTGTCCCGTCCGGCCTCGCACAGATCGGAGTCAGTGAGTCGGATCTCGATGTGTTGGCCACCAACGCTCTGCACGATGCCTGCATGTCCACCAATCCGCGCTCGGCGACGCACCTCGAGATGGTCGAACTGTTCCGGAGTGCGCTGTGACGTCGGGACCCGATGTGACGTCGGGCCCCGATCTGTCGCTGCTGACGGGACTGCGCTCGGGCAAGAACACGTTCTATCCCCAGTATCGCGGCGCGGCCGAACGGCTCGAACGCGTCGTCTATGCGCTGGAGCTGATTTCGCGGGCTCTGGTGCGGACGGTCGACGGCCCCGAGACGCTGGTGTGCGCGGTCGCGGAAGCCGCTCGTGCCCATCTGAGCGCGCAGTGGGTCGTGTTCGCGCTCGCCGACGGTGCGCTCCCGGATGCCGGTCCCCGGCGGCTGGTGCTCGGACCGGACGCGACGCCGTTCCTGGTCGACAACGTCGAGGGTCCGCCGCTGCCGGACGACGTCATCGACTGCCTCGAGTCGATTCGAACGGATACGTGCGGTGACGGGCAGAGTCCGGTCATCTCGGCCCATCACGCATTCGTGCCGATCGCGTTCGACGGTGGCGTCGTCGGCGCGTTCGCGGCGTGGACCGGCGACCACCGGGTGCTCGACGCGACCGACGCGGCTGTGTTGAGCATTCTGGCGAGTCAAACGGCTGTGGCACTGCAGAATTCGGCTCTGTTCCAGAGCCGGCGACAGCTGCTGGAACGCACCGAGAACGCCTACGCGCAGGCCCACCGCACAGCAGCGGATCTGGCGGCCCGCAACGCCGAACTCGAGGTGACTCAGCGGCAGCTGGGCGCCGCGCATCGACATCAGGTGCTCGACGACGAACGCCATCGCATCGCCCGCGAACTGCACGACAGCGTGACGCAGGCGGTGTTGTCGGCGGGTATGCAGATCGAGGTGTGCCGCAGCGACATTCCGGCCGAGGAGCGCGGTGAACGGCTCGATCTGGCCAAGGAGTTGACGCGTCGAGCCGTCGAACAGTTGCGGTCTGCGATCTATGCGCTCAACCATCCGCAGGATGCCGATCGAACGTCCCTGCCCGAGATGCTCGAGCAACTGTCGGTGGTACACATGCCCGACGAGTTGCAGGTGTCGTTGCGAGTGGAGGGAACTCCGGTCGAGCTGAGCAGCGAATGCGAGCACGCTCTGCTGCGCATCGCCGGCGAGGCACTGTTCAACACCGCGGTGCACGCCCATGCGTCGCGAGCAATTCTGAGACTGACCTACTCGCCCGATCAGGTGCAGTTGTCGATCGCCGACGACGGGGACGGCGATCCGGCCCATCTGCGGATGATGCTGCATCTGTCCGAGTCCACCGACGTCGACGGCAGGCATCGAGGATTGGCGAACATGGCGGCCCGGACCCGCGAGCACGGTGGCGTCTTCGAGATCAGGCGTGCCCGTACCGGAGGAGTGCGAGTGACCGTGCGAATCCCCCTCGGGAGCGATCCCCTCGGCAGTACATCGGAGAAGGGCGACACCCTGTGAGCGTACCGACGATCCGCGACGGCCAAGGGCATGTGGCTGCACCCACGGTGCGCATCGTGCTGGTCGACGATCACGCGATCCTGCGCGAAGGGCTACGGTCGGTGCTCGAACGCGAGGCGGATCTGACGATCGTGGGGGAGGCGTCGACGCGGGAGGAGGGACTGGCCGTCGTCGCGCGGGTGGAGCCCGACATCGTGCTGATGGATCTCAAGCTGTCGGCCAGTTCGGATTACGAGGGTCTTGCCTTGTGTGCGCAGTTGGCGAAGGCACACAACGGAATCGGACTGTTGGTGCTCACGACCTTCCTCGACGACCGGCTCGTGGTGGAGGCCGTGCATGCGGGTGCGCGGGGATACGTGGTCAAGGACGTCGACACCACCGAGTTGGTACGCGCGATCCGCGCGGTCTCGCGCGGCGAGAGTGCCTTCGACTCGCGGAGCGCCTCGGCTGTCGTTCGCTCTCTCAACGGCACACCGAGCAGCATCGAGCGCCTGACCGAGCGTGAACTCGAGGTCCTCAGGCTGCTCGCGACGGGCCTGTCCAACAACATGATCGGGGCGCGCCTGTTCATCTCGGCGACGACGGTGAAATTCCACGTCAGCAACATCATGCGCAAGCTCGCGGTGTCCAGACGAGCCGAGGCCGTGTACGCGGCGAGTAAGCAAGGCTTGATCTGACTGCAGAGCCTTCGGGCGCAGAGTGCAAAGTAGACGGCGCTCGGTGTCCTGTCGAGAGCGTCTGGGCGGTGCAGGCTTCGGATAACACATACCAGTGATATCCATGCCGAGGAGCACCCCATGACGACTGTTCAAGAAGGCACACGCCAAGACGACGCTCCCGCAGACCGCCCCGCGGAGCTCACCGTTCTCGGAGCCTGCGGCCAGGACTGTCCGGATTCGTGCTCGATGGTGGTCACCGTCGCGGACGGTGTGGCGACCAGCGTCAGCGGTAGCAAGACCAACCCGTACACCAACGGTGGATTGTGCGTGAAGGTGGACAACTACCTGGACAAGGTCTACAGCCCCGATCGAGTCCTGTACCCGCTCAAGCGATCCGGACCCAAAGGCTCCGGTCGCTTCGAGCGAATCTCGTGGGATGAGGCCGTTGCGACCATCGCGGAGAAGTTCACCGCCATCGCCGAGGAATTCGGCCCGGAAGCGATCATGCCGTGCAACTACCTCGGCACCCAGGGGATCACGCAGGGGCTCAACGTCGGCGACGCATTCTTCAACCGTCTCGGGGCAACGGTTGCCGAGCGCACCTACTGCGACGCAGGGTCGTGCACTGCGTACGCGATGACGGTCGGCGATACGGCGGGAGTCGACCCGGAAAGCTTCGTCCATTCGAAGTTCATTCTGATCTGGGCGTCGAACATCATGAGTACAAACCTGCACCTGTGGCCGTATGTGGCCGAGGCCAAGAAGCGCGGTGCCAAGGTCGTCGTGATCGACCCGGTCAAAACCAGGACCGCGAAGGCTGCGAGTTGGTACATCCCGATCCGGCCGGGCACCGACGGCGCGCTCGCGCTGGCGATGATGCACGTCATCATCGACGAGGGGCTGACGGACGCGGACTACATCGAGCGTCACACCATCGGTTTCGACGAGCTGGCCGAGCGGGTGAAGCAGTACACCCCGCAGTGGGCATCGGAGGAGACGGGCATCCCCGTCGAGGACATCTACACCCTGGCGCGGGAATACGCGCAGAGTCAGCCGGCCGTGATTCGCATCGGTGTCGCGATCGAACGGAGCGCCGGTGGCGGGCAGAGTGTCCGAGCCATTTCCTGCCTGCCGTCGTTGGTGGGTGCCTGGCGCAAGCCAGGAGGCGGAATCCTGCAGCTACCCCTGTGGGCTTTCCCGGTGAACTGGCCCGAGTTCCTGCAGACGGATCTGCAGACGCCAGGCACGCGGGTGATCAACCTGTATCAACTCGGCGAAGCGCTGACCGGCGGGCTGAATCTGGACACGCCCCTCAAGGCCCTGATGGTCTACAACTCGAATCCGGTGGTGGTGTGCCCGGATCAGAAACGGATGATCGACGGGCTGAGCCGCGAGGATCTGTTCACCGTCGTCAGTGACCATTTCATCACCGACACAGCCGATTACGCGGACATCATCCTGCCGGCGACCACACAGCTCGAGCAGGACGACATCAACTTCTCGTGGGGGCACCTGTTCGTCACCTACAACAATCGGTCGATCGAGCCGATGGGAGAAGCGGTCCCCAACACCGAGCTCTTCCGGCGACTGGCCAAGGCCATGGGCTTCACCGAGCCGGTGTTCTCCCGAACCGACGAGGAACTCATAGCCCTCTCGTACGACTGGAATGCGCCTGCCATGGAGGGCATCTCGATCGACTCGCTCAAACAGCTCGGGTGGCAGCGGCTCAATCTTCCCGGTCCCGACGAGTACGCCCCCCACGCCGAGGGCAATTTCCGGACGCCGTCCGGCAAGACCGAGTTCCTGTCCTCGGCAGCGGCGGGCGGCAACTTCGTTCTGCCCCTCTTCCGGCAGGGATCGAACGATCACCAGCCGGGCCAACCGGTGGATCCGCTTCCGCACTACATTGCGCCGCGCGAATCGTCTCGCACCAACCCCGAACTGGCGCAGAAGTATCCGCTCAACCTGCTGACGCCCAAGTCGCACGCCTACCTGAATTCGAGCTTCGGAAATCTCGACATGCATCGCAAGGTGCAGAAGGAGCCGACCCTGCTGATCAACCCAGCCGACGCCGAGCGGCGGGGTGTCGCCTCCGGTGATGTGGTTCGAGTGTTCAACGACCGCGGTGAGTTCACCGTCCTGGCCAAGCTGGACAAGTCGGTCATGGAGGGCGTGACGGTGTGCGCGATGGGCGCGTGGCGCAAGAACATGCTCTCCCTCTCGACCCCGGCCTCGCTCAACCCCACGGCATTCGCGGACCTCGGGAATGCCCCGACGTTCTCGGACACTCTGGTCGACGTGCGACCGCTCGACGCCTGACAACACCTTCCCTACTACGAGAACGAGGATTTCGAGATGGCCTACGTCGTCACCGAACCGTGCATCGACCTGCTGGACAAGGCATGCACCGAGGAGTGCCCCGTCGACTGCATCTACGAGGGTGCTCGGATGATGTACATCAATCCCGACGAGTGCGTCGACTGCGGCAAATGCATGCCCGCGTGCCCCAACGACGCGATCTTCTGGGAACACAAGATCCCGGACGAGCAGAAGCGGTTCGTCGACATCGCAGTGGAGTTCTGCGAGGATGCCGATGCGTCGGGTGGCGCGGAGGATCTCGGTCCGGTCGGACACGACCACCCGGCGATCGACGAAGTGGCGAAGAAGTGAGTGACGCAACCGATTTCGAGTGCGACCTGATCATCGTCGGCGCGGGCCCGGCCGGCCTCTACGGTGCGTACTACGCGGGCTTTCGTGGGCTGACGGTCACCGTCGTCGATGCCTTACCGCATCCCGGTGGTCAGCTGGCAGCGCTGTACCCGGAGAAGAAGATCTTCGACGTCGCCGGCTTTCCGGCAATCAAGGCGCAGCATCTGGTCGACGCCTTGGTGGAGCAGGCAGAGCAGGCGAAACCGACGTATCTGATGGGACACGTCGCGACCGAGCTCGAAGAATCCGAGGAGGCCGTCCGGATCACGACGGACAAGGGTGTCACCGTCGTCGGGAAGGCGGTTCTGGTGGCAGCGGGGATCGGCAAATTCACGCCGAGACCGCTGCCGACGGGTTCGGAGTTCCACGATCGTGGGCTTCGCTACTTCGTGCCGAGACTGAACGAGTTGGCCGGCGAACACGTGATGATCGTCGGGGGCGGTGATTCGGCGGTGGACTGGGCTCTGAGTTTGGAGCCGATCGCGAAGTCGGTTGTATTGGTGCACCGCCGCAACGAGTTTCGGGCTCATGCTCACAGCTTGGGACTGTTGGAGCGGTCGAGTGTCGATGTACTCACCCCGTACGAGGTCGAGGAGATCGCGGGCTCGGACGCCGTCGAATCGGTGACGATCGTCGACGGAGACGGAACCGAACGCCGTCGACTCGCAGTGTCGAGTGTCGTTGCCGCACTGGGCTTCAAAGCGGCATTGGGTCCCATCGGGACGTGGGGTCTGGACAAGCACCAGCGCGATATCGCCGTCGACCGGACGATGCGGACCAATCGTCGGCGAGTATTCGCGGTGGGTGATGTTGCCGGACACCAGGACAAGGTCAAGCTGATCGCGGTCGGATTCGCCGAGGCCGCCACGGCGGTCAACCACATCGCACCACTCGTCGACGGTTCGGCACCGATCGTTCCGGGCCATTCGAGCGACTCGATCCACTGACTCGAGTCGCTCGTCGCGTCAGTACCTCTGTTCTCGGTCGGTCGGCCGTGTCGAGCGCGTCACCGCACGCGGGTCGTCCGACCGGGCACAGACGCTGGCGCGGTACTGCCGCGGACTCATGCCGTACTGCTCACGAAAGGCGCGGCTGAAGACGGCGAGGTCCGCGAAGCCCCATCTCCGGCTGATCTGCCCGAGCGACTTGTCCAGAGTGATGCTGCCGACGATCTCGCGGCGGCAGCGCTCGAGCCGTTTGGTTCTGATGGTGCGGGCCACCGTCGTGCCGCTCGAGGCGAACACACGATGCAACTGTCGCGTCGAGACCAACATCGCCGACGCCACCGAGGTGGGTGAAAGCTCGGTATCTGCGAGGTGGTCCTCGATGTACCGCTGCGCTGACCGAACCAGAGCTGCACTGGGCGAGTCGACGGTCGAGTTCGTGGTGGTGTTGCGGGCGATCACGCTGACGAGATCGCCGACCTCGTCCGCTATCGCCTGCGCTCCGGTGATGTCCAGTGACGAGCGCGTCGAACTCAGATCGTGAAGAAACCGGCCCAGTAGCCCACTGAATCCGGCGGATCCGTCGAATGCCATCGCCGTCATGTCGCTGGATTCACGGGCGTCGAGCCGAAGCATGTGACGGGGCCAGGTGAAGACCTCCAGTTCCCATTGATCGTCGTCGGGGTGGCCGTCGATGATCCAGTCGAACGGGCGCGAGGTGTCGTAGATCGCGAAGTCGCCCCGCGTCAGAGTGCATTCGCGGCCGTCCTGCACGACGATGGCCGAGCCGCGTCTGATCATTCCGATCTGGACGTACTCGATGCGATCCCGATCGATCAACGAGTCGGTACGCGCGATGTGCTGCGTGGTGGATCTGACACTCGAAACCTGAAGGTGTGCAAGCGACATCGACCGGACGGCCCCGGTGAATCGGCTGTCGGCCACGTCCGCGACGTCCAGTGCGACGAAATGCTCGCTGAGCATGTCGCACCAGTCACTGCGGCTGGTCGTCCGAGTCGGGATCGAGAATCCGGATCTGGACAGCATGGGAACCCCTTTTCGTCGAAGCCCACCGTCGTCGGTCCTGGTGACCGTGTCGTCACTGCGATGCAGGAGCTTTGTTCGAGGTTAGCGCGCAATGTTTCCGGTTGATTCGCTGTTCGTAACATTGCCGGAAAGTCCGATCCGCACGGCGTGGCGAGGTCTCTGCAGGTCAACTAACGGTCGCTGGCGGTCAAATGCACTGCAGCCCTCTGGACCAAGCTGGAACCGAATTCGACGAAAGGGGTGCACCATGGGCGACGTCGACACAGTCGTGCAGCTGGACGGGAACGACAGTGAATCCCGCGCAAGCGGGGTGCGAGTCGCAGTCACCTCCGACGCGTTGTCGGTCGAGGCGGCGACCGCCTGGGCCACCATGCCCCAGTGCGGGGCCGTTGTCACCTTCACCGGGGTTGTGCGCGAGTATTCGAGGGACTCCGCAGGTCGACGGACCGACGGGGTCGTGTCGATCGACTATCAGTCCTACGAGTCCGTCGCGCGCGGACGCCTGTTCGAGATTGCCGAGACGGCGCAACAGCGTTGGCCCGACATCGGCCGTATCGCCCTGCTGCACCGGACCGGATCCGTCGCGGTGGGTGAAGCGAGTGTCCTGGTCTGTGTGTCCGCGGGTCATCGCGTCGCCGCGTTTCTGGCGGCTCAGTTCTGCATCGACATCGTCAAGGCGTCCGTTCCGGTGTGGAAGCTCGAACAGCGGGACGCCGCGCAATCCTGGGTGGAGACCGGTGTGCAGATCGAGAACGTCCACCATGCAGCCTCGCAGTGGTCGCCGCTCACCTGCGGTGCCGCCTCGTGAGGGATGTCGTGACCGACGCGAGAGACGTTCGGGGCCGGCCACTTCGGGACCTGCGTATTTCCGTCACCGACCGGTGCAACTTCCGGTGCGTCTATTGCATGCCGCGGTCCGAATTCGGTCCCGACCACGAATTCTTGAAGACCGCGAAACTGCTGTCGTTCGAGGAGATCGACAGAGTCGCCCGAGCTGCTGCCGACATCGGTATTCGCAAGGTGCGCCTGACCGGTGGAGAACCGCTGCTGCGAACCGGAATTGTCTCCCTCGTCGAGCGACTGAGCGCCATCGACGGTATCGATCTGGCGATGACCACCAACGGTTCTCTGCTCGGCGCACATGCTGCGAAGTTGGTCGACGCGGGGTTGGGGCGGGTGACCGTCAGCCTCGATTCGACGGATCCGGCAACGTTTGCTCGCATGAGTGACACTCGGGTGCCCGTGCAGACGGTACTCGACGGTATCGACGCGGCGGTGGACGCGGGCATGTCTCCGGTGAAGGTCAATGTCGTGGTGCGTCGCGGGGTGAACGAGGATTCGATTCTGACTCTGGCGGAGCGGTTCAAGGGCACCGGCGTCGTGGTGCGCTTCATCGAGTACATGGACGTCGGTGCTACGAATCGGTGGGAGTTGTCCCAGGTCATGGACGTGCAAGCGATCGTGGAGACGATCGGCCGCGTCCACCCGCTGGTGCGGGTCGAGGCGGTGTACGACGGTGAGGTGGCGACTCGATATCGATACCTCGACGGCAGTGGAGAGATCGGCGTGATCGGGTCGGTGTCCGAGCCGTTCTGCGGAACGTGCACGCGCGCGAGGCTGTCTGCCGACGGCAAGGTGTACACCTGTCTGTTCTCGTCGACCGGAACGGACCTGCGCGCGTTGCTGCGCTCGGGGGCGTCGCAGGACGAACTCGTATCCCGCCTCACGGCGTTGTGGGTGCGACGGGACGATCGGTACTCGGAACTTCGAGCGGAAACGAACGAGGATCCGGTGCGAGATCGGATCGAAATGTCCTACATCGGTGGATGATCGAAGGGGGCTGATCGTATGGCCGAGTTGGTGATGTTCGCTGCGGCACGACAGATTGCCGGGGAGGCGTCGAACAGCATGTCGGGATCGACCGTCAGAGAGGTGCTCGATACTGCGGTCGAACGATACGGTGCGTCGTTCGCGGAGGTATTGGCGGTGTCGCGCATCTGGATCAATGGACGATCGCTGGCACGCGACGAGGATTCGCCGTGCTCCGATAGGGACGAGATCGCGGTCCTGCCTCCGATCTCCGGCGGATGATGTCGACGACAGTGGACAGCGTCCAGGTCCATCTCCGAACGGTGGACCAACACCGCTGCGCGATAAGAAAACTGGGAGTATCGGCGTCGGTGCGTTCGGTGCCGATCGGCAATGCGGTAGGGGCAACGCTCGCCGAGGATGTCGTTGCCGACCACGCACTGCCGGCCTTCGACAATTCGGCGGTCGACGGATTCGCCGTTCGCGCTGCCGATGTCATCGGTCCGGAACATCTGCCCGTACGTCTGCTCGTCTCCGCGCGCAGTGTCGCAGGTGGACAACCGGCACCGCTGCACCTTCATCCGGGTGAGTCGGTACAGGTCATGACCGGTGCCGCAGTTCCGTACGGCGCAGACATGGTGATTCCGGTCGAGGGAACCAGCGGGTTCGTCGAGACATTCGGTATCGAGGAGGTGACGATCCACTCGGTCGGCTCGAAGAGCAACATCCGCAGTCGTGCCTCGGACTTCGAGGTCGGCGACGTCGCCGTCCGGGCAGGCACATCGGTCACGTCGGCACAGGTCGGTGTTCTGGCGGCGCTCGGTCGCACCCATGTGCTGATCGAGTCGGCTCCGATCGTGGCGGTGCTGTCGACAGGATCCGAGGTTCGGCCGGTCGGGACCGAACTCGCACGCGGCGAGTGTTACGACGCGAACTCGGCGATGATCGTCGCGGATCTGCTTCGGTGCGGTGCCGACGTTCACCTCGAACCGGCCGTCGCCGACGACGTCGATGAGTGTCGGGCGGCACTGGCCCGATGCGCGGCGGTTGCCGACCTCGTCGTCACGACCGGTGGG
This sequence comes from Rhodococcus sp. 06-470-2, assembly GCF_002258235.1. NCBI lineage: Bacteria > Bacillati > Actinomycetota > Actinomycetes > Mycobacteriales > Nocardiaceae > Rhodococcus > Rhodococcus sp. 06-470-2. The sequence goes on from NZ_NOYB01000047.1 coordinate 23,616, forward strand.
ATCAGCGCGGGCACCGAGGAGGTGATCCGGCTTGCGCTTGCAGACCAGGACGTCGAATTCGTCTCGGTTGCAGTCAAACCGGGCAAACCGCAGGGATGCGGAAAGGTCGAGGGAACTCCGATCGTCTGTCTGCCCGGAAACCCTGTCAGCGCGTTGATCTCGTACGAACTGTTCGTCCGGCCGATCATCGTTGCGGCACTGCGAAACCCGCGAGCAGAGCGAACGATCAGAACGGTCAGGGTAGCGGGGGAGGCCGTTTCTGCCTCACCGGTACCCCGGGTCATGCTGGGCATCGTCGACGGTGAAGGGGCCAGAATCATCCGATCGCATTCTGTCGGTGCGCTCGCCGACGCCAACTGTGTGATCGTGATCCCGCCCTCCGACGGCGACCTCGGGCCGTCCGGTGAGTACCCCGCGTGGATGCTCGACTCTCTCGCCTCGTCGCGGCGAGGCACGTGCATCTGAAGATCCGAGAAATTCTCTCGGCGCACCACCCGTCGATGTGAGGAGAGTGGACGCATTTCGTAACGCAAACGCCTCGGATGGCTTACGCCAAGGGCCTACCGTTGGTGCACTCGAACCTATCGCGGAGTGCATCATGACGTCATTTTGGACAACCCGGGGACTCGGCCATGCCGATCAGATGAGCTACTGGGCCGACGTCCTGTGTCAGGCATTCACCCCACTGGCACCGTGGCGATCCCGCGATCACGTCGAACGCAGTTCGTCCCGGTCCGGACTGCCCGGGTGGGTGCGCTCTGCGGCTGTCGGAGGTGGCAATGCCGCGGAGATCGCCTCCTGCACCCAGCGAATCGACCACGGAAAGCGCGAAGTCGCCCGCGCGGACGAGGACGTCGTCTTCGTCAACCTCCAACTGGATGGGCACTGTACGACCACCCAGGACGGGCGGCAGTGCACCGTCTCCCGAGGCGAATTCGCCGTCGTCGATTCGACCCGCCCGTACCGCCTCGAGTTCGTCGAACCGGGCAACGACGAACTGTGGCGGGTCCTGTCGTTCCGTCTGCCACGGCCATTGCTGGCAGACGTCGTCGCACCGTCGGCGGGGACCACTGCTCGGCGCTTTTCGAGCTCGTCGGGCTCGGCTCGCTTGCTCGGCTCACTGATGGTCGAGACCTGGCGGAGCGATTCCTCACTGCACCCCACCGAGCGGCAGATGATCGGTGCCGCCCATGTCGATCTGCTCCGCGCGGTGCTGGGAGCAACGGCCGAGCGGGACACCGCGTGCTCGTTGCAGACCGACGAAGCACTCCGGGTGTCCGCGGTTCGGTTCATCGACTCCCGGCTTCCCTTCGGCCGAGTTCCCGCCACCGAGGCAGCCCGCCACGTAGGGGTATCGGTTCGCACTCTCCATGCACTGTTCGAGAGGGCGGGAACGACTTTCGGTGCCGTGGTACGTGAGCATCGAGTCGAGGCGTGTCGTCGTGAGCTTGCCGATTCGCGCGACGATCGGTCGATCGGAACGATCGCAGCGGCGTGGGGATTCTCGGATTCGGCGCACCTGGCCAAGTCGTTTCGATCGCACTTCGGATGCAGTCCGGTCGAATACCGAGCGTCGATGAAGACCAGGGAACTGCCGCAGCTGGTGCAGCGGTAGCGAAACGCTCTGTCCGAGTGTGCAGAACGGTACCGATCACGGCGCAGTCCGGTACAAGACCAGGACGACTCACCCGATGAAACTGGTGTGCAGGGCAGCGTCGCCCGATTCCGTTCTTCACCCCACCAGGACAGACATCGAGGAGTCCCACATGACCCTGAGTTTCGAGCTCAGCCCCGAGCAGATGGCCGTGCGCATGCAGGCGCGGCAAGTGGCAGACGAGATCCTGAGCGAAGTAGCAGCCGCTATTTCGCCCTTGCCCCGGCCGGAGGATCGCTTCTACGCATTGCAGCCGGTCTACAAGCAGCTGGCCGGGCTCGGATTCGTCAAGGGACTGGTTCCCGATCAATACGGCGGCGCGTACTTCGACAACCTGACGTTCGCCCTTGCGGCCGAGGAACTCGCTCGGGTCGACATCAACACTCCGACAGCGTTGCTCGGCACCGGATTGGGACTGAATCCGATCATCAATTTCGGCACCGAGGAACAGAAGAATCGCTGGCTCCCGCTGTTCTGCGACGGCGAGCCTCGGCTGGCTGCGATCGCATACACCGAGGTGACCGGTGGGGCCAACTACGACTCGGAGGACCCTACCGTCGGAATTCGGACCTTCGCGCGACGCGAAGGCGACGAGTGGGTCATCAACGGTGCCAAGCACTACACCACCAATGCTTCGGGCTGGGACGGTCAGGGTGCCGACCTGATCAGCGTGGTGTGCCGCACCGATCCTGCGCTCCCGCCGTCGGAGTCGCTCGCGGTCATCGTCGTGGAGAAGGGGACGCCGGGGGTCGAGATCACCGACATGATCGACACCATCGGACACCGCGCCACCAACTCGCCGCGAGTCGAATTCCGCGACGTGCGAGTGCCGGTCGGCAACCTCATCGGTAAGCCGGGCGACGGGTTGGACATCGTCGCCACCGCCTTCTCCTGGACCTGCTCGTCCATCGCCGCCGCGTGCGTGGGCAGGATGAGGGCTGCATTCGACTACTCTCTGCAATTCGCCAAGACCGACCACCGGTCCGGTCCGGTACCCGTCATCGAGTACCAGAACGCGGGATACATGTTGGTGGACATCAAGACTCGGATCGAGGCGGTCCGCTACTTCGCATGGAAGGCTGCCGATCACTTCGATCGCACCGGTGGACGCGACCGTGAATTGGCCAACGAAGCAAAGATATTCGCGTCCGAGACGGCCGTGCAGGTGGTGTACGACGCCATGCGTCTCGTCGGCGTCGATGCGTACACGAACCTGACCCCGATCGCTGCGATCATGGAAGACGTCCTCTGCTTCCCGGTGTACGACGGCGGGAACATGGGCGTTCGCCGGCGCAACGTCCACAATCTGCTCAAGGCAGACGGATTCGACTCACTCGCCGCAGCGGAGAATCGACTGTCGGTACCCGAGCACGCCTAGGCCGATGGCGCTCGTGGTGTCAGGATTCGATCGATCCTGACACCACGAACGGGCTCGCGCGCCGATTCCGGTTCGTACACACTGGAGAAAGGGCAACGAGGCCAATGGTTCTCGGTCATTTGGTCGGATGATTCTAAAAGTGTGGTGATGCTGACCGATTGTCGGGTCGTCACGGACCGTGAGGTAGTCGGGCACGTGCGGCGTCACGTCTTCGACGCTGCGCTGGACGATATGGCCGCGGGTTTCGAGACGGAGAGATCTACGACATGTACGCATTCGGCTCGCGTACCCGGTGCACCGGGCAGCTGACTTCTTGTTCTGCACGGCAGACGTGGTACTCGTCGGCAAGGATCTTCCACACGTCGACGTTTCCAGGGTCATCGCGCGGCGATTCAACGACCGTTGCGGCGAAGTGTTGGAGAAACCGCACGCCCTACTGACGTCGAGACATCTCCTATGGTCGGGCTCCACAAGGCCAGGGTATCGGCTGGGCTCACTGTGGTCGGCACCGCACGACCGCGGCTCAGATCACGACGTTCTGAGTTCGAGCTCGGCTGATTTGTGCTGGTCGGGGTGGTGAGCACGAGCTGCCGAGTCTGCGCTTTCCTTTCTTGTCGGTGGCCCGGGTTAGTCTTCTTTCAGTTCGAACGCACGTTCTGAAACGTTGCTCACCGGGGGGTGAAAGATGGGTGCACTGCCAGCTGTGTCACTGGAGGCGTTGACTGCTGCTGCGCGTGCGGAGAATCGGCAGGCCGCCCGCAAGATCACCGCCTGCTACGAGGTCCATCGGAGCTGGATCACCCACGACATCAAGTACAAGCACTACAGCCGATACGGGCGCACCGAAATGGCCGTCGCGTTGGGATGTTCGGCGACGGTCGCCGAATCGTACGTGTCCATCGCCGTCGCCTTGCACACCCGACTGCCCCTGCTGCGGAAAGCATTCGAGGGCGGGGAGGTCGACCTTCCACGGGTGCGGACGGTGTGCCGGATCCTCGACAACCTCTCCGACGACATCGTCACCTCCGTCGAAGCCGAGGTCGTCGAAGCAGCCCACCGGTTGTCGCCGGGTCCGCTCGAGAAGGAGATCTGGGACATCCTGCTGCGGGTCGCCCCGGAAGAAGCAGCGGCACTACGCGAGTTCGCGAAGAGGTTCCGGACCGTCACCTACACCCCGGCCGGGGAACTGGCGCGGATCCGGGCGGAGTTGACCGCCCCGGAAGCTGCCGCTGCGTGGCAGTTGCTCGAGGAGATGGCCGACACCTTGTGCCCGAAAGACCCGCGCGGGAAGAAGGAACGCCTGTGCGATGCGTTCATGGCCCGGATGCACGGCGAACCCCGCTTGGCGTGCCTGTGCCGACGGGAGGACTGCCCCAAAAAGGATGCGGCGTTGCCCGATCGGCGGGTGCCGTTGACGATGGTCACCGTCGATATAGCCACCCTGATCGGGCTGCTCGCCAACCCGGCGTATCTGGCCGGACACGGTTCGATCGATCCTGATCTCGCCCGGGAACTCGCCCGCAACAGTCAGTGGCAGATCCTGCTCACCGACGCAGTCACCCTCGCCGAGAAACTCGGACTGGCTGTGCAGAACCCGGAAACCGGGGAATGGGAACGAACACCGAAAACCCGAGTTCGGGTACAGGACTCAGGGTCGGCCGCGACAGCGGACACGGGCACGGACGCGGACTCAGGGACGAACACTGCGTCGGGAACACGCGCTACCGAGACTCGCAGCCGCACCGACAGCAACCCAGAACCAGAGACCGAGACTTGCACGACCACAGGTGCTTCCGTCGACGTCATCACCGATGCGACCACTGCCCCGCATGCGGAAGCGGCGAACGAATCCGCAACCGCAGCATCGCCCACACCCGTACGCTCTCCGATCGATGCGCCGGCAGCGAACACAACCACCTCGCCTTCTACTACCAACGCGACAGCAACCGCATCAGCACCACCGACAGCGGCGGGATCTGCCTCCGACCAAAGGGCAGATCCCGACCATGACTCCGATCCAGCACCATCGCCGGAGTCCGGCACTGCACCGGACCGAAGCGAAACAGGCTCTGCTCCAAAGCGACTCGAGCGACCCGGGACGGTCCCGCCGACATCAGTATCACCACCGACAACGGGCCCCACGCCAGGAACAGTTATCCCGCCGGAACCGGGGACTGCGACATCACCGACTTCGATGCACGATCAGACGGAGAATCATCAGACGGAGGATTCCGCGGGGGACACCTCTGCCCATTCAGCTCCTTCCGAGACCGAGACCGAGACCGAGACCGGGGCAGGCGCGGACAGGCAACGGCGGACGCAATCGCTGGCCTCCGCCGCAGCGCTGTTCTGTACCCACACTCCCATCGGCCGGGGCACACGGCACAGCTCTGCCCTCGACCTGCCCTTCGCAATCCGGCCCAACAACCGCACGATCCACACATCGGTAACCCGCACATCCGGCGGCCTCTATCTCGGCAACGCGTCCCTTGCTGCCGCACTCGAAGCTGCCATCGCCGCTGACCCCACCCTCGGAAAGTCGGTACCCCGTGACCCCCTGACCGACCGGGCCTTGTTCTACCGACCCGATGCCCTGACCACCGCCGCCGTCCGATTCCGCGACAAACACTGCCGCTTCCCCGGCTGCCACCGCCCCGCCGCCCGCTGCCAACTCGACCACGTGAACCCGTTCGACCACAGCAACCCCGTCGGCGGCGGCTGGACCACCGTCAACAATCTGCAGTGCCTGTGCGAGTACCACCACACTGTCAAGACCGCCCGCTACTGGACAGCCGTCATGCTCCCCGGCGGAGGGATCCTGTGGACATCGACATCGAAGACCACCCGAATCACCCTGCCCGCCAACGGCACCGCCGTTCCCATCCTCGGCAACGACCTCAGACCACACATCCCCACCCAACCGAGAAACTCCGGCATCATCGCCTACCCCGACCCACCGGACAACCATGAGTCGATAACAGAACCGACCGCCGAAGACACCGGCGAGCCGCCGTTCTAGGTGTGCTGGGGTAACGCCTCGGATGCGAAACCTGTTCAGGTGAACTGGCGTGCCCTGGTCTTGTCGATCACGAGCCACCCGCCGTGGTGCTCCGAGGTCTCGAACATCGAACCCGTCGACCGACCCAATTCCACCAGCGATGATTCGTCGAACGTGCGAACGTGTCCGTGGCAGGCGGTGGTCTCGGTCTCGAAGGGCACTGCAACAACGACACGGGTGCGCGCGATGCGTAGTGCCTCTCTCACGATGCGAGATCCTGTCTCTGCGTCGACGTGTTCGAGGAGATGCAGAGCAGTCACCGTGTCGACGCTGCTGTCTGCGACGGGAACGTTCGCAGCGTCGCACACCACGGTGTCGAGTGTGATCCCGAGATGCGGGGCTACGACGGTGAGTAACCGCATGGTGCCGTCGGAGAGGTCCGTTGCGGTCACCGAGTGCCCCTTCATTGCCAGTCGGAGCGGAAAGAAGCCGAAACACGATCCCATATCGAGCACCGATCCGACGATCAGGTTTTCTGCGTGATCGTGGACGGGAGCGAAATCGGCAGTGCCGGATAGTAGTTCGTCCAGCGAATTGCGATAGTAGGTGGCCCAGGCGTCGACCGGATCGGCGACGGTGGTGCGGACGATCCCGACCAGCACCAACTCGAATTCCCGCTGCGAAAGACCCACATGACGTGCCTGTGCGGTCACGATCGGAACGAGGCGCTCACCGATCTGGGCCGACGTCAGGCCATGACACACCTGCACGGTCGATCCGGTTCGGACCGCGTCGAACTCGAGTCCATGCAGGTGTCGGACCACCACGTTCTCGTGCGCCCAGACTCCATCGGGGCTCGGTGCGAGTGCATCCAGTTCGGTCATCGATGTCATTTCTGTTCGTCGCACGTCCACTCGGCGTGGCCGCCCCTTCGGTGAGGTCGAGCGTTCCACACATCGGTCGACGAATCGGCCACTCCCTACCAGGTCGGGCCGCTTGGACGATGCTGGCCCCGCACGCCGGACGGGACGATACCTACCCATATGGACGGTTGATCGCGACGGCCGACCAGTTCTGCTCTCACGCCGCTTCCGAGTCGTGATCGGCCGCTAGCGTGGTGATCCGAGACACAACCAATCGGATTGTGACCGAGCATATTTCGCAGGAGGTTCCAGATGTCGAAGAAGAACGAGAACGCTGTGGTCGGTACGGCCGTGGTCGAATCCGATCTCGTCGAGGAGTCGTTGGTCGAGGAAGTGTCGATCGACGGCATGTGCGGCGTGTACTGATCATGACCACTGCAGTGCGCGACGACCTCGACGAGTTCGATCTGGATGCGCCGTGGGCTCTGCATCCGCAGGTGGCGTTGCGTCCGGAATCGTTCGGGGCCCTGTTGTATCACTTCGGAACTCGCAAGCTCTCGTTTCTGAAGAACCGCACGATCGTGGCGATCATCGAATCGCTGCCGGAACACTCGGACATGCGGTCGGCGATCGAGGCCGCAGGGATCACCGAAGAGCAGTCGGCCCCATACGTGAAGGCCCTCGCAACGTTGGCCGACTCGAGCATGATCACTCGCCCGTAGAGCCTGACCCATTAGTAGAAGAGGACTTCCGCCCATGACCTCCACCCTCGAAAGGCCCGCTCCGGTAGGCAAATTGGTCGACCAGTTCGAGCTCGGGCTCGACGCGCCCATCTGCTTGACCTGGGAGCTGACCTACGCTTGCAATCTGTCGTGTGTGCACTGTCTGAGCTCGTCGGGTCGCCGTGACCCTCGCGAACTGAGCACCGAGCAGTGCAAGTCGATCATCGACGAGCTGCAGAAGATGCAGGTGTTCTACGTCAATATCGGTGGTGGGGAGCCGACGGTGCGCTCGGACTTCTGGGAGCTCGTCGATTATGCGACCGCGCACCAGGTGGGTGTGAAGTTCTCCACCAACGGGGTCAAGATCGACAAGAAGGTGGCCGCGCGGTTGGCCGCGTCGGACTACGTCGATGTCCAGATCTCCATCGACGGCGCAACCGCCGAGGTCAACGATGCGGTCCGCGGACCCGGTTCGTTCGACATGGCGTGCCGGGCGTTGGAGAACTTGAAGGAGGCCGGCTTTCGGGACGCGAAGATCTCGGTGGTCGTCACCCGGCACAACGTGAGTCAGCTCGACGACTTCAAAGCGTTGGCCGACAAATACGCTGCGACACTGCGGATCACCCGGTTGCGGCCATCCGGCCGGGGCGCGGATGTCTGGGACGATCTGCACCCGACGGCCGGTCAGCAGCGTGAGCTCTACAACTGGCTCGTCGCCAACGGTGAGGGCGTGTTGACCGGGGATTCGTTCTTCCACCTCTCGGCATTCGGTGACGCTCTGCCCGGGCTCAACCTCTGTGGTGCCGGACGAGTGGTGTGCCTGATCGATCCGATCGGCGACGTGTACGCCTGCCCGTTCGCCATTCACGAGAACTTCCTCGCCGGCAACATCGTCCGTGACGCGAAAGATGGCATGGGCGGGTTCCAATCCGTATGGCAAACATCGGAATTGTTCCAGGATCTGCGCTCGCCGCAGACCTCGGGCGCGTGCACCAAGTGCGCCCACTTCGACGCGTGCCGTGGTGGCTGCATGGCAGCGAAATTCTTCACCGGTCTGCCCATGGACGGACCGGACCCCGAATGCGTCATCGGGAACGGTGAAATGGCGTTGGCAGCGGCGGGGGAGATCCCCAAATCCAGTGTCGACCATTCCCGGACCGGGCAACGCAAAACCCCACGAAAGTCGGTGCCGCTCACGTTGATGATGCGTCCGCCGGCGAAGATCTGTGACGAGAACCCGCTCGCAGGAATGGAACAGGAAAGCTGATGGCGAAGAGTGCGTGGTTCGAGACCGTTGCCGAAGCGCAACGGCGTGCGAAGAAGCGTCTACCGAAGTCCGTGTACGCCGCCCTGGTGGCAGGCTCGGAGCGCGGACTGACGATCGATGACAACATGGCGGCGTTCGGTGAACTCGGCTTCGCCCCGCACGTGGCCGGGCTATCGGACAAGCGTGATCTGTCGACGACGGTGATGGGGCAAACGCTGTCGTTCCCGGTGATGATCTCGCCGACGGGCGTGCAGGCGGTGCATCCCGACGGTGAGGTCGCGGTCGCGAGAGCTGCTGCGGCGCGGGGTATTCCGATCGGCTTGTCCTCGTTCGCCAGCAAGTCCGTCGAGGAGGTCGCGGCGGCGAACCCGCAGACCTTCTTCCAGATGTACTGGGTCGGATCGCGCGAGATACTGCTGCAACGGATGGAGCGCGCACGCGCAGCCGGGGCGGTCGGGCTGATCATGACCCTGGACTGGTCGTTCTCCAACGGCCGCGACTGGGGTAGCCCGTCGATCCCGGAGAAGATGGACCTCAAGGCGATGGTGCAGTTCGCTCCCGAGGGCATCATGCGGCCGAAGTGGTTGTGGGAGTTCGCGAAGACCGGCAAGATCCCCGATCTGACGACCCCCAACCTGACCCCGCCCACGGGCGGTCCGGCCCCGACGTTCTTCGGTGCATACGGCGAATGGATGGGCACCCCGCTGCCGACGTGGGAGGACGTGGCGTGGCTGCGTGAGCAGTGGGGTGGGCCGTTCATGCTCAAGGGCGTGATGCGCGTCGACGACGCCAAACGAGCCGTCGACGCCGGGTGCACGGCGATCTCGGTGTCCAACCACGGAGGCAACAACCTCGACGGGACTCCCGCACCGATCCGGGCGCTGCCCGCGATTGCCGAGGCGGTGGGCGATCAGGTCGAGATCACCCTCGACGGCGGGATTCGGCGCGGCAGCGACGTGGTGAAGGCGCTGGCGTTGGGTGCGCGAGCGGTGCTGATCGGGCGGGCATATCTGTGGGGCCTGTCGGCGAACGGTCAGGCGGGCGTCGAGAACGTACTCGACATCCTGCGCGGCGGAGTCGATTCCGCTGTCCTCGGGCTCGGGCACACCTCGGTACAGGACCTCTCGCCGTCGGATGTGGTGATGCCGGCCGGGTTCGACCGCAGGCTCGGCGTCTAGAGCGCTGCGTGCTCACCGAGTCCGGTTGGTTCGAGTCCGTTGCGCAGGCCCAGCGGCGCGCGCAGAAGCGTCTTCCGAAGTCCGTCTACTCGGCGTTGGTGGCGGGATCGGAACGCGGAATCACTGCGTCGGACAACACCGCTGCGTTCGCCGAACTCGGGTTCGCCCCGCACGTGGCAGGGCTGTCGAACGAACGTGAGTTGTCGACGACGCTGATGGGGCAACCGCTGTCGTTTCCGGTGATGATCTCCCCGACGGGCGTGCAAGCGGTGCACCCCGACGGCGAGGTTGCCGTCGCGAGGGCGGCAGCGGCACGCGGTGTGGCGATGGGTTTGTCGTTGTTCGCGAGCAAACCCATCGAGGAGGTCGTCGCAGCGAACCCGCAGACGTTCTTTCAGCTTCACTGGGTCGGATCACGGGAGTTGTTGCTGCACATGCTCGATCGGGCACGCAATGCGGGTGCCGTCGGGTTGATCGTGACGATGGACTGGTCGTTCTCCGAGGGGCGAGACTGGGGGAGTCCGGTGATTCCCGATCGCCTCGATCCGAGGGCGATGCTCCGGTTCGCACCGGAAGCACTCGCGCATCCGCGATGGCTTGCGCGGTGGGCACGCACGGGCACCCTCCCGGATCTGACGGCACCCAACCTCGCTCCGCCCGGAAAGCCCGCGCCGACGTTTTTCGCCGCATATCGCGAGTGGAAGTCCACGCCGCTACCCACGTGGGAGGACATCGCCTGGCTACGTCAGCAGTGGGACGGTCCGTTCATGCTCAAGGGCATCTCGCGGGTCGACGACGCGTTACGGGCCGTCGACGCCGGCGTCACCGCGATCTCGGTGTCCAACCACGGTGGCAACAATCTCGACGGTTCCCCGGCGTCGATTCGGGTGTTGCCGTCCATCGCCGAGGCAGTGGGAGAGCAGGTCGAGATCACCCTCGACGGTGGCGTCCGGCGGGGAAGCGACGTGGCGAAAGCGCTCGCGCTGGGTGCGCGGGCAGTGCTGATCGGTCGGGCCTATCTATGGGGGTTGGCCGCGAACGGTCGAGCAGGAGTGGAGAACGTGCTCGACATCCTCCGCGGCGGACTGGATTCCGCGATGCTCGGTCTCGGGCACGCATCGGTGCACACGCTCGGACCATCCGATGTCGTACTACCGACCGACTTCGCTCGCGCCGATCGACTGCCCGTTCCGGAATACCCGACGCCGATGCGAACAAGGACGGCACAACCCATCCGGTGATTCGCGCCCGGCCATCCCGCGCGAGGGGCAGCCGCATCGGCGGTCACCAATCGGAGAGTTGAGTGTGACCGTCCTGCAGGGCGCGGGCGAACAGGGCCGCCTTCGTCGGCGCGCTGCGGCCCACTGCCGCGTACTTCTGTCGGACCCGGGTGATGTGTGTGTTGATCGTGCCCACCGATATGTAGACGGACCGAGCTGCGACCGTTTTCGAGTCGGAGGCGAACCAGGCCAGCATGACCTCGATCTCGCGCGCGCTCAACGCAGGCTTGGGGCGACGAGTGTCGGTCGGTGTCGGGAGTGCAGTGGGTGCCGACTCTCTCGGCCTTCGAAACGGGTGATGTACCGCCGATGCCGACGTCTGCTCGAGCACGAAAATTCTCCCCCTCGTGTATCCGTCCATCCCCGACCTCAGCGTCCATCGTCGAAGCAATGGCGTCGCGGATCCAGCTGTGCGCGCAAGTCCATACAAGGTCAATACGGACGACTCCGGGTTCCACGTGTGCGTCATTCAAACGCAGCAATTTTGCTGTTTGTCCTGCTCAGTGGGCTGTTCGAGGCATCGGTGCATGATCTGCCGGCTCTATAGTTTTCGCCCATGACCTCCGATCGCCCGGATCCCTCGTCGATCTCGGATCGCACCGAATTCGCCGCGGCGTTGCGTGCGATCAGGATCCAGGCGAATGCCACGGTCCGCGACATCGTCGAGCGTTCCGGTGGCCTGCACGGCACGATCAGCGGCTGGTTCTCCGGTCACCACGTACCCACGAAGGCCAGCGCCGAGATGTTCGCCGCGGTACTGGTCGCCTGCGGAGTCGACGACGAGGACGAGCGGGCGCGGTGGTGGGACGCGGTGTCCAGGGTGCGGTCCGTCTCGGGCAGGCGCACGGTCGACCCGGCGAAGGGCAGCCCACCGTACAAGGGCCTCGAGGCGTTCGGGACCGCCGATTCGGAGTGGTTCTTCGGACGCGACGACGTCATCGACCGTCTGAGCACGCGCGTCCGCGGTGTTCTCGACAACGGTGGAGGCATCGTCTTCGTCGTCGGTGCATCGGGCTCGGGGAAGTCCTCGCTGCTGCGCGCCGGCCTGGCATCGAGGTTCGCCGGTTCGGAAATCTGTTCGGGCGTGGGCGATATCCGTGCCTTTCCCGAGCGAGTCGGGTCGTTCGCGTCGGGATCGGTCGTCGTTCTGGATCAGGCCGAGGAGTTGTGGACGCTGGCGACAGCGCGCGAGCGCGAGAACTTTCTTCGTGCGGCCTCCGACTCGACCGACTCCGGGTCGGTCCTCGTCATCGGTCTGCGGGCCGACTTCTACCAGAACGCCGTGTCGGAGGATGCTCTGCTGGCCGGACTGTCCGACAACCCTGTGGTCGTCGGCCGCCTCACCGAATCGCAGTTGCGGGAAGTCATCGTCTCGCCTGCAGCGAAGGCGGGAGTCACCGTCGACGATGCCCTCGTACAGGTACTGGTCGGGGAGTTGGGTCCGCGTGGATCGCAGTTCGCCCACGACTCGGGTGCCCTGCCGTTGCTCTCGCACGCATTGCTGACGACGTGGCAGGTCTCGAGCGGAAGGACTCTGACCGTCGCGGACTATCTGGCAACCGGCGGAATCGGCGGAGCGGTCGGCCAGAGCGCCGAGGAAGTGTTCTCCGCCTTGACGTTCGAGCAGCAGCGCGAAGCACGCCGCATCTTCATGCGTCTGGTCAATCTCGACGACGACGTGGTCACTCGTCGCCGCGTCGATCGTGTCGAGCTGTTCCACGGAGACGACGACATGAACGTGGTCACCGACGTCGATGTCGTCATCGAACGGTTCGCCGCGCGCAGACTGCTGACCGTCGACGAAGAGACGGTCCAGGTGACGCACGAGGCGTTGCTCACGGCATGGAAGCGGCTGCGTGAGTGGCTCGACGACGACCGTCAGTGGCTGGTCGAACACCGTCGGCTCACCCAGGCGGCCGAACTGTGGGAGAACAACGACCGCGACGAGGGCTCGCTGTTGCCGGAGTCCAGGCTGCTGGTGGTACAGGAATCCGTCGGACCGGTGCGTCGGCGCGACCTCAACTCCACCGAGAAGCTCTACCTCGAAGCGAGCGCGAATCGAGTCGAGCAACAGTACAGAAACGACCGACGTCGACGACGCACCCTGGAAACGCTCGTCACCGCACTGGCGATTCTGACCGTACTGTCGGTGACACTGGCAGTGACGGCGTTCGTCGCCCGATCGGACGCGAACGCCGGACGGCTCGCAGCCGAACACGCTGAGGCCGAGGCCGTCTCGCGTCAGATCGCCGGCGTCACGCAGCAATTACGAACGCAGGATCCCGGGCTGGCGGCCTACTTCGCGCTGGCGTCCTACGAGGTGGACCGAACGTCCGAGGCGCGATCGGCACTGCTCGATTCCTCGGCGATTCATACTCCGGTGCGGCTGCTCGGTGTCGAGGGCAATGCCGTGACCGCGGTCGACCCACGCGGAGTCATGGTGGCAACAGGCGGTTCCGACGGGCACGTGCGGATGTGGTCGCTCGCCGACGGCCATGCGCGGCTCGGTGAGATGGTCACGCGTGACTCGCGGGTGCTGACGTTCGATCCGCGCGGAGGCGTCATCGCTGTCGGTGGAACCTTCGGTGTCGAGCTGTGGGGTGTATCCGACCCGGCGACACCGACGAAGTTGTCGAGCACGGATGTGGTCGGTGTAGGGAACCTGTCGTTCTCGCCGGACGGACGATTTCTGCTCGTCGGCACCCAGGACGACAGATTGCCTCTTCTCGACGTGGCAGAACCCGCCACGCCCCGCACGGTCGGTGAAATCGCCCAACCAGGTTCGCCGTCGGCCACGGAATTCAGCCCGGACGGCCGGTTCCTGGTGACGGTCGGTGCCGGCCGCGCGCTGCGATTGTGGGACGCGAGGCAGCTGACCTCGTCTCCGGCAGCCCCCACCGTGCCGTTGATCGACGTCCCCTCGGACGGATCCACCTACACCGCACTGCAGTTGGCATTTTCTCCCGACAGCAGGACGTTGACAGCGGGTACCACCGGTCGTGAGGTTCTGCGGTGGGCCGTCGACGCGGGCGGACTTTCTCCTCTGCCTGCGTTGACGGGATTCACCAGCTACGTCAAAGATGTCGCGTTCAGCGGCGACGGAGTCCAGATCGCTGCGGCGAGCTCGGACAATTCGTCCAAGGTGTGGGACGCCGCATCGGGGACGCTGCAGCTCACGCTTCCCGGTCCGATCCAGGTGAGTTCGCTGGCATTCACGCCGGATCGCTCGTCGATCGTGACCGCCAGTGGTGATGGCACAACCCGAATCTGGCCGCTTCCGGGTCCGGCCCTCGCGGACGCCGGAGACACGATCTTCCAGAATCCTGTCGATACAGCGGGCACCCGGCTACTGGTCGGTGCAGGTCGTCGCGCGTCCGCAACAACCCTCTGGGATGTCGAGGACGTGGAGCATCCGGTGCCGTCGAAGCCGTTGGTCCTCGGTGACGGAATGGCGCAGACGGGTGCGGTGGCGCTCACGGCCGACGGCACTCTGGCCGCGGTCGGCACCGCAACTGGGGGATTTCAGCTCTGGGACACAACCGATCTCGGCGATCCGGTGGCCCTGGGTTGCGTTCGGGAGGCGACCGGCAGCCTGACCGCGGTGCTGGCGTTCGATCGCTCGGGGACGATGTTGGTCGCGTCGGGTCAGAACTCGAACGACGTGTCGGTGTGGTCGCTCGAGGATCCGGCTGCCCCGATGAAGATGTCGACCTTGCAGGCGGGGAACTATCCGGCGGGCATGGCGCTGTCTCCCGACGGTTCGGTACTGGCCATCGCCAGTGTCGGGGGCGTGGTCGAACTGTGGGATATCAGTAACCCGACCGACCCGCGCCGCACGACCACACTCGGCGGATTCGGAGGCTCCGTTCAGGCCGTGGCCATCTCACCGGATGGGCGAACTCTCGCCGCCGGCGGTGCGGATCGTTCGATTCGACTGTGGGACATGACGAATGCGGCTGCCCCGCAACACCTATCTCGCATCGTCGGGCCCTCCAGCCCGATCTACTCGCTCTCGTTCGATCGGTCCGGCACGCGGTTGGCCGCGGGCGACGGGGGATCCTCGGTGTGGCTGTGGAATGTCACGGACCGTGCCGCGCCATCGCAGTACGCTGCCCTCACCGCCTATGGCATGCGTGTCAACGATGCTGTGTTCGCCGCGGACGGACGAGTGCTGTTCGGCGGTGGCACGGCCCGCGATGTCCGCATCTGGCGGACCGACCCCGACGAGGTTCGTACTCAGCTGTGCGAATCCGGGGGGTCGGTGGTGACGGAAACCGAATGGGCACAGTACCTACCCGGTGTTGCCTATCGGAGGTTGTGCGAGACCTGATGGACTCGGAGATGGTGTACTGGCACCATGACCGACGAGTCACCGAAGGTCCCCCCCGACACTGTCTGCTCTCATCGCGATCGTTGCGTCCTGTGTCGTGGTCTACGTAGCGTCGTTCGAGGACTCGATGTCGACTGCTCTGCAGGTTGTGTTGCTGCTCGTCGGCGTGCTGGTCGCCGGCGGAGCGATCGGCTGCACGATCGCGTCCGTTCGTCGCTGAATTGGACTGTCATGGGCGCAGCCTCCCCGCTGATGCTCGGAGCAGATCGATCAGATCGGAGTCGTCCGTCCGTAGTCGTCCGGTCTTGCCGATCGCTGCCAGACATCCACTGACCGAGCCCGATTCGTCTCGAAGTGGAACCGCAATGGCCGAACGCCCGATTCTCATCTCGTCGGTTTCGGTGGCGAGGTCCGACGTGCGAACTCGGGTCAGCTCCGCGGACAGTGCGTTGCTGTCGGCGATGGTGTGTGATGTGAAAACCCGCAGTTTCCCGGTCGGGAGGGTCTCGGAGCGACGTGCCAGCATCATTTTTCCGATGGCCGATGCATGGGGATGTATCAAGATGGCGCTCTCTGCGACCAAATCGTGGTCCGGATCTCGATCCACCAGACTGATGCGGCCGCCTTCGTACGACGCGAGGTACACACCGAATCGAATGTGGGATCGCAGACTGTCCAACACGTCGCGGCGAATGGAATCGGGATCGTGACCGGGATCGGGTCCCGCGAGTTCGCGCGTACGTCGACCGAGCGCGAACCCGGAAAGGTCGTCGATGCGTACGAGGTACCCGTCTGCGACCAACAGATTGAGCAGCCTGTATGCAGTTGCGGGCGCAACCCCTGTTGCCTGTGCGATCTCCTTGGCGCTCGCCCCTGGTCCGATGTGTGCGACGGCTTCGAGGAGAGCGAGCGCTTTCTGTACTGCGCGCGGCTCGTGACCCGAGACCTCGGCGACCCGCGGTGTACGCACGGCCACTGTCATCGCTCCCTGCGCGGCTGCTTGACCAAAGCGACAGCGCCACGGGAGTTCTCACCGTAGGACGCGGAACCGGGCAGCACGTCCGTGGTTTCCGCGCTGTCGAACACACCGATGGATCGAAGGCCGAGAGGTGAGCGCGTACGCAGCCACGAGGCCCATATCGTTCCGGACAGTGCAATGACCGAGAACACCGAGATCAGAACGAGGTTGTCGGTGATCCCGTCGGTGAACAACAGCAGCATCAGGACCCCGACGCCGCAGCCCGAGGCGAGCGCGGCTGCGACGACAACAGGTGTCTCGAGTTCACCGATGCGGCGCAGGAACAATACGGCGGCGACCGCGACGAGTACGTATCCGACGATCAGGGCGGCGCGGGCAGCAAGTTTCACGTTGTCGATCAGCGGCCCTTCCGACACGACCGAGAACAGGATACTGGCCGAAGCGAAGCCGACGACAACACAGACCAGCGCCACGGACGGAGTGCGGAATCGTCGGTGAACAGAGCCGAATATTCGGGGTATCACCCTTTCGATCCCCAGCGTGTAGACCAAGCGAGACGCCGCATTGGAGGAGGCCATCGAGGAGGCCAGCCACGAGCAACTCAGTCCTACGTTCACCGCGATCACGAGCGACGGATCGATGCCGGTGGACGAACCGTGCAGGTACGCCTCGATGAGAGTGCTGCCTCGGCCGGACCACACAGCCCACGCAGCGAAGGTGAACAGTGTTCCGCAGATGATGGGGGTGAGCATCACAGTGCGAGTGACGTTGACGAGCGGGCGACGTGCCTCGGGAGCAAAGAACGCGGCGCTCTCGAAGCCTGCCAGTGAGAACATCGCCGCCAGCGCGACCAGCAGTAGCCCGTGTGACGACTCTGCGGTCTCCACATCGACTGCGCGGCCCGCACCATCGGGAATCATCAGCAGTACGAGGATGAAAACCAGTGAACATACTTCGACGACGAGTATCGCCGTTGCGGCGAACCTGACACCGCGCAGCAGACAGGCCAGGATCGATGCGGCGATCAGCAGGTAGATGGTGATCGTAGGAATGCCTCCGCGCGCATCGATGTGGAACTGGTCGAGCACAGTCATGACGGCCTGGCCGCCGCTGTAGAGAGTCAGCGCTCCACTGGCGCAGTACTTCACGAGCATGGCAGTACCGACGGTGAGCGCAGCGCGAGCTCGCGCGCCGTGGAAGGTGAAGCTGTACAACCCTCCGGATGCGGCGAGCCTGCGGGTGAACTGCGAAATACAGAATGCGATGAGCGATACGACGATCGTCGCGGCAGCGATCGTCAACACACCTCCGAGCATTGTGTCGTTCGTCAGCATGGCGATGGGCAGCACCACCATCGATGCAGCGGGTGCAGTAGTGGCGATCGACTGGGCGAGTACCTCGACCCCTGACAGCTGTCGCCTTCCGAGCGCGCGGAGAGGTGACAGTGCGGGCTGCGCCGGCTCACCGGCAGAGAACGACCTGGCGATCGCGTGCTCGAGTGCGGACATGGTTGCCGAAAATAGTGGGCGCATGTTGCACGGGCATTGCGAACATGAATCAGCTGGAACCGTACGAGTGGGAATGCCTCGTCCGAAATCCTGTCCGTTCTCACTCGCGCTTTCTCGATGGTTTCCCGAGGTTGATCTTCCCGAATTACCTGCCGTTCAGGATTGCACTCGAAACTTTTCGATCCCGGACCACCGAGGCACCGGGCAGCACGAATGGGAGCATGAATTGCCAGTAACACGGAGATCGTTCATGCGAGGTCTCGGAGTCACGGGAGGGGCCGGGCTCGCCTATGGAGCGATGTCGACGATCGGCCTCGCTCCATCCGCTCAGGCGGTGCCCACACGGTTCAGACCGCCGGCGAGGTCCGACCTGATCGGGAGGGTCGAGGGAAGTCCTTCGGTGGTCGTGCTCGGCGGTGGTCCTGCAGGACTGTGTGCGAGTTACGAGCTCCGCAAAGCGGGATACTCGGTGACGATTCTCGAAGCGAGGAACCGGCCGGGCGGCCGTGTGTGGTCTGTCCGCGGTGGTGCCGAGGAGACGGATCTGAACGGGGAAACTCAAACGTGCACGTTCTCCGACGGCCACTTCTACAACGTCGGCGCGACCCGAATACCGCAGAGCCACATCACGATGGACTACTGCAAGGAGCTCGGTGTCGAGCTCCAGACATTCGGCAATCAAAATGCCAACACCGTAGTCAACTACAAGAGCGACACGGCGCTCAATCAGCAGTCGGTGAGCTACCGAGCGGCGAAAGCAGACACGTACGGATACATGTCGGAACTGCTTCAGAAAGCCGCAAACCGGGGTGCTCTGGACGACGTGCTCAGCCGCGACGACAAGGACGCCCTGTCCGAGTTCCTCAGCGATTTCGGTGACCTGTCCGATGACGGGCGGTATCTCGGATCGACGCGGCGCGGCTATTCGTCCGAACCGGGCGCAGGTGTCGACTTCGGTGCCGAAACGAAGCCGCACAGCATGTCCGACGTCATCCGCAGCGGGATAGGCCGCAACTTCAGCTTCGAGTTCGGTTACGACCAAGCGATGTTGATGTTCTCACCTGTCGGTGGCATGGACCGAATCTACTACGCCTTCGAGGAGTCGATCGGCGTCGACAACATCGTCTACGGAGCCGAGGTCACGTCGATGAAGAACGCCGGCGAGCGCGTCGCCGTCGAATACACGAAAGACGGAAAAGCGGAATCGATCGACGCCGACTACCTGATCTGCACGATTCCACCCAACCTGATCGGACGCCTCGATACGAATCTACCGGCAGACGTGTTGGCGGCGAACAGAGCGGCCAAGCCGTTCTCGTCGGGCAAGCTCGGGATCGAGTACTCACGCCGATGGTGGGAGACCGACGAGCGCATCTACGGGGGTGCCAGCAACACCGACCTCGACATTTCGCAAATCATGTTCCCGTACGACCACTACAACTCCGATCGCGGTGTCGTCGTCGGGTACTACAACAGCGGCAAGAGGCATCAGGCCTTCGAATCCCTCACTCACAAGCAAAGGTTGGCGAAAGCAATCGCCGAAGGATCCATGATTCACGGCGACAAATACACCCGCGATATCGTGAGTTCCTTCTCCGGCAGTTGGCGTCGTACCAAGTATTCGGAGAGTGCGTGGGCCAATTGGGAGGGGTCGGGTGGTTCGCACGGCGGTGCCGCCACGCCGGAATACGAGAAACTGCTCGCACCTGTCGAGCGAATCTATTTCGCAGGCGATCACCTCTCCAATGCAATTGCCTGGCAGCACGGTGCCTTCACATCGGCTCGCCAGGTCGTCACCGCGCTGCACGAGCGCGTCACCACGTCCTGATCGAAATCCCATACCTGTCGAAAGGCACCACGTTGTCACACGTCACTCGCTCACTCATCGCCGCTGCAGCAGCGGGAACCATTCTGTTCACCGCAGCATGCTCCTCGGATTCCGAGGCCTCGGGCGACACAACCGAAACCACTGCGGGCGCACGGTCGGTGATCGAACCCGGCGAGGACAACCCGATGATCGCGCAAGGCGTCGAGATATCCGGCGATGCAACTGTATACAAGACCAGCGGTATCGGAGGTACAGCCATGAACGACGCTGCTGCGACCGGTACCCCCGAGTCCTACATCGACACCGAAGAGTTCCCGGGTGGCACGTTGCCTCCAGGTGTCACAGTCACCGAAGCACAAGGCATCAACGTACTGAAGAAGATCCGCGACAACCTCGAACAAGAGGGCTACACACTCGAGGACGTCGTGACGATGCGCGTGTTTCTCGACAACGCGCCCGGCACCGGCATCGCCGATTATGCGGGCTGGAACCGTGCTTATCGGCAGTTCTTCGCAAATACGAATCTCGATACGGATGAGACAGAACTCGTTCCGCTCGGTAGCGCGGAGCCTGCGGCACCGCTGGAACGCAACTCCGCGCGACCTTCCCGATTCGCGTTGGAGGTCGCCTCGCTTCCGGTTCCGGGCTGGCTCGTCGAGGTAGAAGTGGACGCGGTCAAGTAGTTGTTCGAGTGCATCGATCTTGCGATCGGATCGAGAAATTGCACTCCAGCGGATTTCGGGCGCTACTGTCTACTGAATCCCTCGAGCATTCCTGTGTAGAGCTTGGCCGGTGGCGTAGCGAACTCGCCGCGCTTTCCGGTGCTCAGTCCCAGCGAGACCAGGGACTGCACGAACAACGTGCCCGCGGCCACACCGTCGACCACAGGTACTCCGATCTCGGCCGAAATGTGTCGGCACAGATCGGCCATACCCGCGCAGCCGAGAACCACAGCATCGCTACCGTCCGTCTCGACGGCGACGCGGCACGCCTCGGTGACGATCTTGCGGGCGTCGGGATCGGTCTCGAGATCGAGGACCGGCAGCTCGCACGCATGAACGCCGAGGCAGTGGCGTCCGAAGCCGTAGTGGTTCGCCAGATCCTGGGCACGTCCGATGGTGCGTCCGAGTGTGGTGACGACGCTGAATCCCCGACCCAGGAAACTCGCGGCGTGCATGGCCGCCTCGGCGATACCGACGACCGGCCCGGCCGCCAGCTCGCGGGCCGCGTCGATACCGGGATCTCCGAAGCAGGCGATGACGTAACCGTCGACCCCAGCGGCCTCCCCCCGGGCGATCTCGGCGAGAATGCCTGGGACACTCAGTGCTTCGTCGACATGACTCTCGATGGACACGGGCCCCATCGAGGGGCTGACCGCATCGACGACCGTGCCCGGGCCGACCACGGCCCGGGCACAGTCACCGATCGTTGCGGTCATCGAACTGGTGGTGTTCGGATTGATGACCTTGATGAGCACGGAAGAAATCCTAAGCCTTCGCTGGGACGTCGAAGTTGGTGACAGCCAGCTTGGTTCGTGTCGCCAGGTAGAAGTACATGACGAACCCGATACCGCAGCCGATGAACCAGCTGTACTTCGACGCCGTCGACATGCCGGCGATCTCCATGCCGTCGATGGCCCCGTTGAAGAGGACGGTGAACATCGCGACCAGCGCGCCGACGACGGTGGAGTACACCGCCGCCGGGTTGTAACCCTTGGAGTACCAGTACAGCCCGGTGGACGACATCGAGAACAGCTCGTCGACGACGACCTTCTGCTTGCGGACGAGGTAGTAGTCGGCGATGAGGATGCCGAACAGTGGTCCGATGAATGCACCGAGGGTCTCGAGCGTCAAGTGGATGACGTCGGGGTTGTTGTAGAGGTTCCACGGCGTGATCAGCACCGAGCCGATGGCGGCGATCATTCCGCCCGCGCGCCAGCTGATGCGCTGGGGGCTGACGTTCGAGAAATCGAATGCAGGGGAGATGAAGTTGGCGACGATGTTGATACCGATGGTGGCGATCGTGAAGGTCAGCGCGCCCAGGACGATGGCGAACGTGCTGTCGATCCGTGCCACGGTCTCGACCGGGTCGGTGATCAGTTCACCGAACACCGGAAGCGTCAACGACGCAGTGACGACGACGAGTATCGAGAAGACCAGGAAGTTCACCGGCAGACCGAGGAAGTTGCCCTTCTTCACGGCGGCGTAGGACTTTCCGTAACGCGAGAAGTCGCCGAAGTTGAGCATGGGGCCCGAGAAGTAGGACACCACGAGAGCGATCGCACCGAGCATGACCGGAATGGAGCTCAGACCCGTGTGCTCGACTTCTCCGAGGTTCAGATCGATTGCGCCCCAGCCGGCTTTCCAGATGAGGTAGCCGCACAGCATGAACATCACGACGTAGACAGCGGGGCCGCAGAAGTCGATGAACTTGCGAATGGACTCCATGCCCCGCCAGAACACCGCCGCTTGGACGACCCAGAGAAACAGGAAGCTCGCCCAGCCGAGCAGCGAGAGTCCGGCGAAACCGTAGTCGGCGGTGACGGCATACGGAGCGAGAGACGGGAACAGCTTGATCAACACGATGTCGAGAGCGGCCGAGGCCAGGAATGTCTGAATTCCGTACCAGGCCACGGCGATCAAGCCACGAATGATCGCCGGAATGTTGGCACCGAGAACACCGAAGACACTGCGGCAGATGACCGGATACGGAACTCCGGACACCTGGCTCGGCTTGGCGACGAGGTTGCAGAAGAAGTACACGATCGTGATGCCGACGAGCAGCGCGATCAGCACCTGCCAACTGGCCAAGCCGAGTGCGAACAGGCTGCCCGCGGTCACGTAGCCACCGACCGAGTGCACGTCGGACATCCAGAAGGCGAAGAGATTGTACGAGGTCCACGTCTGCTTCTTCAGCGGAGCGAGATCCTCGTTGGTCAGCCGCGGGTCGTAGCTGTCCTTGATCAGGCCACCGCCGACGGGGTGGCCCGCGGCTTCCACGAGATCTCCCGTTTGAGCGGGACCGTGCGCTGTATCTGTCATCGATGCTCCTGACGGCATGGCATTGAGGTGAACGAAGGAGGTGAACGAGCGAATGAGGAAAAGCTAGCGGCGCAGTGTTGCGCACTCGTGACGCGAGCGATATATCTTTCGGATTCGTCCCTCGGCTATTCCGACGGCGGATCGGCAAACAATCCATGGTCGTTCGACAGTGTCGAAATGACCGAATTGAGACGCGTGTGGTGATGTTGTGCTGCGCCGAGCAGTCCCGCGGAATCACCGTCCAGGAATGCCGTGAGCATATCGGCGTGGTCGCTGTGCAGTGATGCCCTGTCGGAACCGGCGACATGCACCATCGGCTGCACGGGTTCGGTGATGTTCCAGGCGGATTCGAGCATGTGCAGCAACCGGTGCATCCGAGAAGGCCGCGTCAGGGACAGATGGAATTCACGTGAGAGTCGGTGATACTCCCGCGAGTCGTCGCGAGCCAGTGACGCTTCGAGCTGCCGATTGATCTCGATGAGGTGTTCACGGTCGGCATCGGTGGCGAATTCGACGGCGATCGGCAGCGCTGCAGTCTCCAGAACCTCTCGGACGATGTACATTTCGCGTAGTTCGGCCGCGGTCAATTGGGCGACCGTGTAGCCGAGATTCGGCCGATGATCGACCAAGCCCTCGCCGATCAGCGTCTTGAGGGACTCGCGCACCGGTATTCTGCTCACCCCGAACAGTTCGGCCACTTCGTTGAGCGGAATAGGGGTATTCGGTGGAGCGTCGCCCGCGAGAATTACCCGACGCAATTCGCGCAGGATCGACGGCTGCGGGCCACCGGGTGCCGATATCGACAATTGCGAGAGCAATATGGACCGACGGCGGGGTGGCACGAATGGAAGATTAACGACCGTGTGTTTCGGCGGCGTGACGGCTTCGTTCCATCCGATATCATCTGCATCCATGTCCAGGGACTCACTCGGTGCTCAGTACTGGCCGGACGTCGACCGGTCGAGAACCCTCGTCGTGCCGGTCGGTTCGATCGAGCAGCACGGACCGCACCTTCCCCTCGACACCGACACTCGTATCGCCGACGCCGTGGCGCGAACCGTTCCGCATGCAACCGTTGCCCCGCCGATCGCCTACGGAGCCAGTGGTGAGCACGAAGGATTTCCCGGCACCGTCTCGATCGGTGCGGCCGCGCTCGAAACGCTTCTGGTGGAGTACGGACGCTCCGCCTGCCGGTGGGCCGAGCGGGTGGTGTTCGTCAACGGCCACGGCGGAAACGCACCGACGGTGCGGACCGCAGTGCTGCAGCTCCGGTACGAGGGCCGCAATGTCGTGTGGTTTCCGTGCGCGATACCCGGAGCAGATGCTCACGCCGGCCGGACCGAAACGTCGTTGCTGCTGCATCTTTCGCCCGAGGCGGTGGACATGACGAAGGCGCAGGTGGGAAATGTGACCGATATCGCCGCCCTGCTCCCGGCACTTCGCGACGGTGGATTGGCTCCGATCACCGCCAACGGCGTGCTCGGCGATCCGACCGGGGCCGATGCGGAGGAAGGGCGTCGCGCTTTCGAGCAGATGTGCACCCGAGCGGCCCATGCAGTCGGGCGATGGAGTCCCTCCGAGCAGGGCGTGATCTCATGACCGAACCCGGTGAAACGCCTGGTCGCGACCCCGACCAGAAGCTGCGGAAAACGGGGAACAGGTATGTTCCGTCCGATTTCTCGGGTGGCCGACACTCCGGCGGCTTGTCCGCTTACGATCTCTTGATGGGTGAAGGTCGGTTGCCTGACGGCTTCGGGGTGCGAGTCGATCCACGCGTACGTACATTCTCCGAAGGGCGCGTCCTGATCGGTGGTTCACCGACCCGCATGCTCAAGCTGGCACCGACCGCGGCCGCCATGATCGGCGACGGGTTCATCGAAGTGACCGACTCGCAGTCCGCGCTCGTGGCCCGCAAATTGCTCGACTCCGGAGTCGGGAATCCGCGGCCGATGTCGATTCCCTCGCCGAGCGACGTCACCGTCGTCGTGCCGCTCAAGAACAACGAGGCGGGGTTGGAGCGCTTGATCGCGTCGCTCCACGGGCTGCACGTCATCATCGTCGACGACGGCTCGGACGTGCCGGTCGCCGTACCGCGGATCTCGTGGAGCGTGGGCAGCATGACGGTGCTGCGGCACGAGCGCTCACGTGGACCTGCTGCCGCACGAAACACTGGCTTGCGATGTGCAACAACGGATTTCGTAGCGTTCTTGGACTCCGACGTCGTGCCACGTAAGGGGTGGCTGGAGGTGATGCTCGGCCACTTCTCGGATCCGGCGGTCGCCCTGGTGGCCCCCCGCATCGTCGCACTCGAGCCCGAGGGCAGTGCGCTGGCCAGGTACGAACATGCCCGCTCGTCGCTCGACCTGGGTCGCAAGGAAGCGGCGGTACGGGCAGGCAGTTCGGTGTCCTATGTCCCCAGCGCCGCGATGTTGATGCGTCGGTCGGTGGCGATGGACTGCGACGGATTCGACGAGTCGATGCACGTGGCCGAAGACGTGGACCTGTGCTGGCGATTGCAGGAAGCGGGGTGGAGGCTGCGCTACGAACCCGTCGCCCACGTCGCGCACGAGCATCGCGTCACCTTCGCCGAATGGTTCGCCCGCAAGCTGTTCTACGGCACCGGTGCCACACCGTTGTCGGCACGTCATCCGGGAATGGTGCCGCCCATCGCGATGTCCCCGTGGACGTTGGTTGCATGTCTGCTCGCGGCGAGTCTGACGCGGATCGGTCTCGTCGGCGCTGCCGCCACACTCGGCGTGACGATCGTTCGCCTGCGCAGGATGTTCGTCGGTCTGGACCAGCCCACTCGGATCGCGGCCATCCTCGCGGCCGAGGGTTTCGTGGCGGGGTTGTGGCAACTGGCGTCGGCCCTGTGTCGGCACTATTGGCCGATCACCCTGCTCGCCGTACTGCTGTCGAGTCGTATTCGTAGAATTGCACTGGGATTGGCTGTGGCAGAGGCGTTCTCGGATTGGTACAAGCACCGGGAGCCCGGCGGTCTCGATCCGGTGCGTTATGCCTTCTACAAACGAGCCGATGACGTCGCCTACGGAGCGGGGCTGTGGCACGGTGCACTGTCCGCCCGCAGCGTCGACGCCCTCAAGCCCCGCCTCGACGGCTGACGTGGTGCCACCCCGGTCTGCTCCGTCGACGGTGTGAACCCGATCGAGTTCGCCGACGTCATCGTCGTCGGAGGTGGTTCCTGCGGCTGCGTTCTCGCATCGAGGCTCAGTGAGAACCCCGATCGGTCGGTGCTGTTGCTCGAAGCCGGGCCTGCGTTCCACAGCGTCGCCGACGTTCCGGCGGCCGTGCTCGACGCGTCGACACTTCCCATCGGCCCCGGTAGCGAATGGGTGGGAACCTATACGGCCGAACTCGCGGCCGGTGTGTCCCGGACGATCGCGCGAGGCCGGGTGCTGGGAGGCTCCGGCGCAGTGAACGGCGGCTACTTCGTCCGCGCCACGCCGGGTGACTTCGATGCCTGGCCGCAGTCTTTGTGGTCGTTCGATCAGGTGCTGCCGTTCTACATCGGCTCCGAAACCGATCTCGATGCCGACGCGGTCGATCGGTGGCACGGTTCCCGCGGGCCGATGCCGGTCTCGCGCACGTCGGAGCAGGACCGACATCCGCTGACCGCATCGTTCGTGCAGGCGGCCGCGAACGCAGGTTTTCGATTCCACGAGGACATGAACGCACCCGACGCGGCCGTGGGAGGAGTGGGCGCAGTTCCGTCGAACATCCGAAACGGTACCCGTGTAAGTGCCGCTCTGGCATACCTTCTGCCGGTCATCGATCGAAAGAACCTACGGGTACAAGGGAATACGACGGTGTCGTCGTTGATGTTCGAGAAAGACAGGGTGGCCGGGGTCGAGATCATCGTCGACGGTGTACGCAGTATCGTGAAGTCCGACAGGGTGATTTTGTCTGCTGGTGCTGTGCACACCCCCGCGTTGCTGCTTCGATCCGGCATCGGTCCGGCCGAAAGCAGTGTTGCGCTGGGGATTCCGGTGATCTCCGACAATCCGGGCGTCGGCCGTGGCTTCAGCGACCACCCCGAGGTTGCCGTTCCGGTAGCGACGACCGAAGAATTCTCGACGGTATCTCGTGCTCTGGAAGCGGTGTTGCACTCGGGCGACGTCGAGATCAGGCCGTACACCAGGAGATTCGATCGATTGATCTCCGGTCTTTCGCGTGGGCCGCACGTGTTCGGTGTCGGCCTCATGCGCTCGACGGCACGCGGGAGCATCACGCTGCGAAGCTTGGATCCGTTCGAGTCCCCGGACGTGCGATACCGCTATCTCGAATCGGAGGTCGACCGGCGCGCTATGCGCGAGGGCGTCGAACTCGCGCGCGATCTACTGGCGTCGCCGATCATGTCGGAGATCGTCGATGTGCCCGCGATCGACGACCCCCTCGCGGCACTCGGTACTTCGCTGCATCTGTCCGGCAGCGCCAAGATGGGCCCGGAATCGGACCCGGAGGCGGTGCTCGACGACCACTGCCGGGTGCGCGGTGTCGACGGTGTCCTCGTCGTCGACACCTCGGCGTTTCCGGTGGTGCCCAGCCGCGGCCCGCATGCGACGGCGATCATGTTCGCCGAGCGCGCAGCGGCCTTGATTGCAGACCACGGTAGGGGTGTCGAGGCGTAGCGTTCATGGTCTGGGGACCGTTCGGGTTCCCCGATAGATGGGTTACTGCCATGTCGGACAAATCGCCCCGCAACACGATGACCAAGAAATCCGGCAAATCTCTCAAGGACAAGCGCGCGGACAAGCGGGCCAAGTCGAGTGGTGACACCAGCAACGACATCATCACGTCGAGCGCCAAGAAGAAGTAGGCAACCGAGGTCGGCGCGACCGGCCACAGCCGCGCGCGCCGGCCACGGCTGTATCCTGGTCTGTGAGCTGGGTAACAACGATGTGGACAGGTCACGGAGGAAGCGTCGAATGGCAAGCCGATCGGACAGTGGCGGCAACCCCTGGGTCGCAGTGCGTCCCGGCGAGGACGTCGCTGTGCTCGCGCGCCAGATGTCCAGTGCCCACCAATCTTTCGTGGACGACCTCCGTACTCACGGTTCGACGGTGAGGTCCGTCGTACTCGACTCGTGGATGCGCAGTCGCACCAAGGGGGTCGATCCCGACGGCGGAAACGACACTCCGGCATTGACCGGGCCGGATCTCGAGCGCTACCGCAACGGGCATCCGATGGCGATCATTCGTCCGGTCATCCGAAAGCTGCTGGTCGAGGACGCGGCGGACACCGGCTTACTCGTCGCCATCTCCGATGCCGAAGGCCGGCTGCTGTGGGTCGAGGGTGACTCCGCAGCCAAGGACCGAGCGCTCACGATGGACTTCGCCGAGGGGGTCGATTGGAGCGAGGAGAACAAGGGCACCAATGCCCCCGGTACCGCGCTCGCAGTCGACCACAGTGTGCAGATCTTCGCGTCCGAGCATTTCTCTCGGTCGGTGCACGAGTGGAGCTGCTCGGCGGCACCGGTTCACCACCCCACCAGTGGCCACATCCTGGGGGCGATCGACATCACCGGTGGCCCGCGCGTCGCGGTGCCCGAGGTGCTCTCGCTGGTGCGTGCCACCGTCGCCGCCGCCGAGTCCGAATTGCGCCTGCATCTGATGAACTCGCCGAAATCGTTGGGCGACACTGCTCCTCGGCTCGAGGTTCTCGGATCCGGACGGCCGGGAGTGGTGCGTGGTTCCGGCCGGATACCGCTCTCCCAGCGACACGCGGAGATACTGCTTCTACTCGGTGAGCATCCCGAAGGGCTCAGCTCCGACCACCTCGCGGTGCTGCTCGACGAGCAGGAGCTGGACTCGGTGACGATTCGCGCCGAGATGTCGAGATTGCGCAAGGCATTCGGTACCGCAGGCCTGGCGTCGCGGCCCTACCGTCTGGTCGGCGAGCTGTCCTCGGACGTCGGCGACATCCGGCGTGCCCTCGACCGCGGAGACGTCGAGGCTGCTCTTCGTATCTACTCGGGTCCGGTGCTGCCCGGATCGTCCGCGCCCGGCATCGAGGAGATCCGCGAGGAACTGCGGTCCCGAATGCAGGCCGCGTTGCTCCGACTCGGAGATCCGGTGTTACTGGCGCAGTGGACGTCGTCGATTCACGGTCGATCGGACGTGATCGCGTGGGAGGCCTACCGGGCCACCCTGAGCCGAGACTCCGCGCTGTACGGGCAGGTCAGTGCGCGTATCGATCTCCTCGACCGCGAACTCGGAATCTGACGCTATCGCCACTGTCGGTACCTCCGGCAGCAGCGGCAACACAGATGCAGTCGCATCGGCAACGTAGTTGCAACGTTGCAAGCCCTAGTGTCCTGAATCACACACCGCATCAACTGTGAAGCACGTGTCGATCAGGAGGATTTTCAATGTCCGTCTACTCCCGTCCAGGTTCCGCCGATTCCGTCATGTCGTTCCAGTCGCGTTACGACAACTGGATCGGCGGCGAGTGGGTACCGCCGGTCAAGGGTCAGTACTTCGAGAACCCGACTCCCGTCACCGGAGAGAACTTCTGCGAGGTCGCCCGCTCCACGTCCGAGGACATCGAGCTCGCGCTCGATGCCGCACACGCCGCAGCGCCCGCATGGGGCAAGACCTCCGCCGCCGAGCGCGCCGTGATTCTCAACAAGATCGCCGACCGAATCGCCGAGAACCTCGAGTCCATCGCACTGGCGGAGTCCTGGGACAACGGCAAGCCGATTCGCGAGACTCTCAACGCCGATATTCCGCTCGCCGTCGATCACTTCCGCTACTTCGCCGGCTGCATCCGCGCGCAGGAGGGATCACTCTCCGAGATCGACAGCGACACAGTGGCATACCACTTCCACGAGCCGCTCGGAGTCGTCGGGCAGATCATCCCGTGGAACTTCCCGATCCTCATGGCCGTATGGAAGCTCGCGCCCGCTCTCGCGGCCGGAAATGCCGTGGTGCTCAAGCCCGCCGAGCAGACCCCCGCATCGATCCTGCACCTGATCTCGATCATCGGCGACCTCCTGCCTCCGGGCGTCGTCAACATCGTCAACGGATTCGGAGTCGAGGCAGGCAAGCCGCTGGCGTCCAGCCCGCGCATCGCCAAGATCGCCTTCACCGGGGAGACCACCACCGGCCGTCTCATCATGCAGTACGCGTCGCAGAACCTGATTCCGGTGACTCTCGAACTCGGCGGCAAGAGCCCCAACGTCTTCTTCTCCGACGTGCTGCAGGCCAACGACGATTACCAGGACAAAGCGCTCGAGGGCTTCACGATGTTCGCCCTCAATCAGGGTGAAGTGTGCACCTGCCCGTCGCGCTCGCTGATCCAGGCGGACATCTTCGACGAGTTCCTCGCCTTGGCCGCCATCCGCACCAAGGCTGTGCGACAGGGAGATCCGCTCGACACCGAGACCATGATCGGCGCACAGGCGTCCAACGATCAGCTCGAGAAGATTCTCTCGTACATCGAGATCGGCAAGGGCGAGGGCGCACAGGTCGTCACCGGCGGTGAGCGTGCGCAGCTCGGCGGAGATCTGAACGGTGGCTACTACGTCCAGCCGACGATCTTCACCGGCAAGAACAACATGCGCATCTTCCAGGAGGAGATCTTCGGCCCGGTCGTGTCGGTCACGTCCTTCAAGGACTACGACGATGCCATCGACATCGCCAACGACACCCTCTACGGACTCGGTGCAGGCGTCTGGTCTCGCGACGGCGGCGTCGCCTACCGAGCCGGACGCGACATCAAGGCCGGCCGCGTGTGGACCAACACCTACCACCAGTACCCCGCGCACGCCGCGTTCGGTGGCTACAAGCAGTCGGGTATCGGCCGCGAGAACCACAAGATGATGCTCGATCACTACCAGCAGACCAAGAACCTGCTCGTCAGCTACGCCCAGAAGGCCCAGGGCTTCTTCTGATGAACAGCGCTGCGCAGCCCGCGCGGCTGAAGACCACCGTCGAGGCGATGGACCTGCTCCGTCGCCTCGGCGGTATCCACGGGGAACTGATGATGCATCAGTCCGGGGGATGCTGTGACGGGTCGTCGCCGATGTGTTATCCCGCAGGCGAATTCATCGTCGGCGACCGGGACGTTCTCCTGGGGTACATCGACCTTCGGCTGGGGGTCGGTGATGTCCCACAGGACCTGCCGACCGGGAGCGACGGTGTGCCGGTGTGGATCTCGGGATCCCAGTTCCAGGCGTGGAAGCACACCCAGCTCGTGCTCGACGTGGTTCCCGGCCGCGGCGGTGGATTCTCGCTCGAATCGCCCGAGGGAGTGCGGTTCCTCAGCCGCGGACGTGCATACACCGCCGAGGAGAACGACATTCTCGCGCAGCATCCACCACTGGTGGGAGTCGACTGGGAAGAAGGTCGACGGCCGGAGGTTCCCGCAGACCCCTTGGTGGTCGCCGAGGCCGTCGATGCGTGTCCCGTCCCTGGGATGCTTCAGGGCTGAGTGCCTGCGGCAGTGGTGCGGTTGGATGCCGCAGGTGGCACACAACCGCACCACTGCGCGCAGCGCATACAGTGCGAGCGATGAAGAGTTCATCGAAATCCGACGCGGCCGAGGGCGGCGAAAGCCTGCGTACCGTGGTGATCGCATTCGTCGCCAATCTCGGCGTCGCGATCGCCAAGACGTTCGCCGCAGTGTTCACCGGGTCGGCGTCGATGGTTGCCGAAGCTGCGCACTCGTGGGCGGATACCGGTAACGAGATCTTCCTGCTCGTCGCCAATCGTCGAGGTTCGCGCGGGCCCGACGATCGGCGGCCGCTCGGCTACGGGCGCGAGACCTACTTCTGGTCGACGCTCGCAGCCATCGGTCTCTTCGTCGCCGGTGCTGCGGTATCGGTGTGGCACGGCATCACCTCGTTGCTCGCCGGCGAATCGAGCAGCGAGAACTACCTCGTCGCGTATGTGGTGCTCGCCGTCGCATTTCTGCTCGAGGGAGTGTCGTTCCTGCAATCGGTTCGGCAGATTCGCGGTGAAGCGGCCGAATACGACAAGGACTTCCTCGACTACGCACTCGAGACCTCGGATCCGACGCTGCGCGCGGTGTTCGCGGAGGACAGCGCCGCATTGATCGGCATCGTGATCGCCGGTGCGGGAATCGGGTTGCATCAACTGACGGGGTCCGCGGCCTTCGATGCCATCGGATCCATTCTGGTGGGTGTACTGCTCGGAATCGTCGCCTTCGTGTTGATCGATCGAAACCGCCGATTCCTGACCGGCGAACCAGGATCGAGAGCATTATGGAACGCGGTGGTGCAGCGGATCGAGCAACTTCCCGAGGTGGCGTCGGTCAGATTCGTGCGCATCGAGTTCGTCGGTCCCAAACAGATCTACGTGGTGGCGAGTGTCGATCTCGTCGGTGATTTCGCAGAATCACGCATCGCGCACACGCTCCGGCGGCTGGAGCGTGAGTTGGAAACCAACAGGGCTGTGGTGGACGCGGTACTGACAGTCGCCGAACCGGACGAGGGAGACATCGGCGACGTCAACGCCGTCGGAACCTGACGTAATTCGCCCGTCACTCACCGATGACGCGGCGCTTACATCACGGGCCTATCTTGAACCGATTCGCGCGCCACACGTGTTGTGAATCGTCCCCTCGGGCGTGACCCCGCTCCGAGCGAACTTGCTACGAGAGGCTTGCAATGTCCGTGGTAGACCCCCAGTCGTCTCAATCGAAATCCGGCTCTCACGAGGGCACTCGGTCGCACGTCGAGGGCGGTGACTACCTGGCCAAACGTACCCTGAAGAAGGGGACAGCGGGCTGGGTCCTGCTGGCAGGCCTCGGAGTCAGCTACGTCATCTCCGGCGATTACTCGGGGTGGAACCTCGGTCTCGCGGAGGGCGGTTTCGGTGGCCTCCTGATTGCGGCGATCATCATCGCGGGCATGTACCTGGCCATGGTCCTCGGCATGGCAGAGATGTCCTCGGCGCTGCCTGCAGCGGGCGGTGGCTACACCTTCGCCCGCCGAGCGCTCGGGCCGTGGGGCGGATTCGCCACCGGCACAGCCATTCTCATCGAGTACGCGATCGCCCCGGCGGCAATCGCCACGTTCATCGGTGCCTACGTCGAATCACTCGGACTGTTCGGTATCACCGACGGCTGGTGGGTCTACCTGGTGGTCTACGCCGTGTTCATCGGGATCCATCTGTCCGGCGCAGGCGAAGCCCTCAAGATCATGTTCGTCATCACCGGAATCGCACTGGTCGGACTCGTGGTCTTCGCCATCGCCGCCATCGGACAGTTCGACGCAAGCAACCTGACCGACATCGCCCCCACCGACGCCGCCGGAGCCTCCGGATTCCTGCCGTTCGGCTACCTCGGAATCTGGGCTGCCGTTCCGTTCGCCATCTGGTTCTTCCTCGCCATCGAAGGTGTTCCGCTGGCCGCGGAAGAGGCCAAGGATCCGACGAAGAACGTCCCGCGCGGCATCATCGCCGCCATGGGCGTGCTGCTCGTCACCGGTGCCGTCGTGCTGTTCCTGGTGACCGGGGCCGGCGGTGCCGACGCCGTCAAGGAATCGGGGAACCCGTTGGTGGAAGCTCTCGGTGACGGAACCGCGAGCAAGATCGTCAACTACATCGGCCTGGCCGGACTCGTCGCGTCGTTCTTCTCGATCATGTACGCGTACTCACGCCAGCTGTTCGCGCTCTCGCGCGCCGGGTACCTGCCGAAGACGCTGTCCATCACCAACTCTCGCAAGGCCCCCACACTGGCGTTGATCGTGCCGGGCGTCATCGGCTTCTTGCTCTCGTTGACCGGTCAGGGCGGAATGTTGCTCAACATGGCCGTGTTCGGTGCGGCTCTGAGTTACGTTCTGATGATGGTCAGCCACATCGTGCTGCGTCGTAACGAGCCGAACATGGAACGCCCATACCGAACCCCCGGCGGCGTCGTGACCACAGGATTCGCGTTGGTCATCGCAGCCCTCGCCGTTGTCGCCACCTTCGTCGTCGACTCCACCGCAGCGCTGTGGTGCCTGGCCGTGTTCGTCGCGTTCATGGCCTACTTCGGCATCTACAGCAGGCATCATCTGGTTGCGAATTCGCCGGACGAGGAATTCGCCGCACTGGCCGAGGCCGAGGCCGAACTGGAATGACGATCTACACCCAACAGGTCTCGGGAACCACCTACACCTTCGACGGTCTGGTGGACCTGATGGCCAAGGCGACCCCGCTGCGGTCGGGAGACGAATTGGCCGGTTGCGCAGCTGAATCCGATGCCGAACGAGCTGCAGCGCAGTGGGCATTGTCGGAGGTCTCGCTCGATGTCTTCCTGCACGATCTGCTCGTTCCGTACGAGAGCGACGAGGTCACCCGGCTCATCATCGATTCACACGACCGAATCGCGTTCGGGGCGGTCTCGCACCTGACCGTCGGAGGTCTGCGGGACTGGCTGCTGCAGGTCACCGCAGGGCCGAACGCGGCGGCGACGTTGCGCTCGGTTGCTGCCGGACTGACCCCGGAGATGGTGGCGGCGGTCAGCAAGATCATGCGGAACCAGGATCTGATCGCGGTGTCGCGGGCCGCGCAGGTGACGTCGGCGTTCCGTACGACGATAGGGCTGCCCGGAACACTGACCACGCGACTCCAGCCCAATCACCCGACGGACGATCCCCGCGGAATCGCCGCGGCCACGCTCGACGGACTGTTGCTCGGATCGGGCGACGCGGTGATCGGGATCAACCCGGCCACCGACTCACCGCAGGCGACGGCCGACCTGCTGCATCTGCTCGACGAGATTCGGCAACGCTTCGAGATTCCGACGCAGTCGTGCGTTCTCTCGCACGTGACGACGACGATGGAACTGATCGACAAGGGCGTTCCGGTCGATCTGGTGTTCCAATCCATCGCGGGCACCGAAGGAGCCAATTCGAGCTTCGGAGTGAACGTTCCGCTGCTGCGGGAGGCCAACGAGGCCGGAAGATCGCTGCACCGCGGAACCGTCGGGAACAACGTCATGTATCTCGAAACCGGTCAGGGTTCGGCATTGTCGGCGGGTGCGCACGTCGGCACCGGCGACCGCCCCGTCGATCAGCAGACCCTCGAAACGCGCGCGTACGCCGTGGCCCGCGATCTCGAGCCGTTACTGATCAACACCGTCGTCGGATTCATCGGGCCCGAGTACCTGTACGACGGCAAGCAGATCATCAGGGCGGGCCTGGAAGATCACTTCTGCGGCAAGCTGCTTGGACTGCCGATGGGAGTGGACGTCTGCTACACCAACCACGCCGAGGCCGACCAGGACGACATGGACACCCTGCTGACGCTCCTCGGCGCGGCCGGGGTCGCGTTCGTCATCGCGGTTCCCGGTGCCGACGACGTCATGCTCGGATACCAGTCGCTGAGCTTTCACGACGTGCTCTACGTCCGACAGGTTCTGGGTCTGCGGCCGGCACCGGAATTCGAGTCGTGGCTCTCCCGTCTCGGCATGGTGGACGCCGACGGCCGGGTCCTCGACGTCGATGCGGCGGGTTCACCGCTACGGGCCTTGATGAGTGCGCGATGATCGGTGAATCGGAGGTGGCAGGAGTGGAGCCCGCGGAACGACCAGGGAGTGCAGGAGTGGAGCCCGCGGAACGACCAGGGAGTGCAGGAGTGGAGCCCGCGGAACGACCAGGGAGTGCAGGAGTGGAGCCCGCGGAACGATCGGAAACAGAGTTCTGGGGCGAGATGCGGGCGATGACGCAGGCCCGGATCGGACTGGGGCGCATCGGTGATTCGTTGCCGACCACGCGGGTGCTCGAGTTTCGCTCTGCTCATGCCGCCGCGCGCGATGCGGTGCACATGCCGCTCGAGGTCGAGGAGTTCGTGGGCCGGGTCGAGCAGGTCGGTCTCGGTGCACCGTCGGTGGTGACGTCGTTGGCGACCAGTCGTGCGGAGTATCTGCGACGGCCCGATCTGGGTCGGCAGCCGAAGGATCTGTCGGCGGTGCCGCATTCCGAGGACGAGATCGGCATCGTGTTGGGCGACGGCTTGTCCCCGCGTGCGCTCGCCGATCACGGTGTGGCGATGCTGGACGCGTTGAAAGCAGAGCTCTCCGATCGTTATTCGATCGCGGCTCCGGTGATCGCGACCGAGGCGCGGGTGGCGCTCGGTGATCACATCGCCGCGGCGATGGGTGTTCGGACGGTGCTGGTTCTGATCGGGGAGCGTCCGGGGTTGTCGGTTGCCGACAGTCTCGGCATCTATTTGACGCATCTGCCGAAACCCGGGTGCACCGACGCCGATCGCAACTGCATCTCCAACATCCATCCGCCGGAGGGACAGGGGTACGCACAGTCGGCACGAATCGTGGCCGGCCTGTTGGCCGGTGCCAGGAGACTCGGGCGGTCGGGTGTGGCGTTGAAGGACACCTCGCGAGCCGATGTGCTCGAAGCGGCCGAGGCCCTCACACTCGAGTGACGTCCCCCTATTCGGGGGTGGCTGTACGTGACCGGGCTCACTACCGTGGGGTCCATGGACAGTTATTCTTCCGGCGCGTCGGATACCGCAGTTCTGGACGACACGATCGGTGCCGATCTGGATCGCACCGCGGCGCTGTACTCGGATCGTGACGCGTTGATCGACGTCGCGTCCGGGCGGCGGTGGACCTACTCGGAGTTCGTCGCCGACGTCGACCTGTTGGCGGCCGGCTTGCTCGTGGCCGGAGTCGAGGTGGGGGACCGTGTCGGAATCTGGGCTCCGAACTGCCCGGAATGGGTTCTGGCGCAGTACGCGACGGCCAAGATCGGTGCCGTGTTGGTCAACATCAATCCCGCCTATCGCTCACACGAGTTGCAGTTCGTGCTGAAGCAGGCCGGGGTGTCGGTGCTGTTGTCGGCCACGGAGTTCAAGGGATCGAACTACGTGGCGATGATCGACGACGTGCGCCCCGAGGTGGAATCCCTGCGTGCGGTGCTGTTCATCGGGAGCATCCAGTGGGAGGCGATGACCGATCGCGGGCATCGAGCGTTGGCGAAGACTCCGCGGATGATCACCGATGTGTCCGAGCGACTTGGTCCCGACGATGCGATCAACATCCAGTACACCTCGGGGACAACGGGATTCCCCAAGGGTGCGACTCTCAGCCATCGCAACATCCTCAACAACGGCTTCTTCGTCGGCGAGCTCTGCCACTACGCCGCAGAGGACCGCGTCTGCATTCCGGTGCCGTTCTACCACTGCTTCGGCATGGTGATGGGCAATCTCGCGTGCACCTCGCACGGCGCAGCGATGGTGATTCCCGGTCCCTCGTTCGATCCGGTGGCGACGTTGACGGCCGTCGCCGCCGAGAAGTGCACGTCGCTCTACGGAGTCCCGACGATGTTCATCGCCGAACTGGCACTGGAGAACTTCGACGAATTCGACCTCGGCAGTCTGCGTACCGGCATCATGGCCGGATCGCCGTGTCCCACCGAAGTGATGAAGCAGGTCATCGACCGAATGGGGATGGCCGAGGTGTCGATCTGTTACGGCATGACCGAGACGTCTCCGGTGTCGCTGCAGACTCGAAGCGAGGACTCCATCGAGCAGAGGGTGTCGACCGTCGGACGCGTCGGTCCGCACCTCGAGGTCAAGATCGTCGACCCCGTCCTCGGCGAGACGCTGCCCCGAGGCGAGGCCGGCGAGCTGTGCACTCGCGGCTATTCGGTGATGCTCGGTTACTGGCAGCAGCCAGACAAGACCGCGGAGGCGATCGACGGCGAGGGGTGGATGCACACCGGCGACATCGGGGTGATGGACGAAGACGGCTACGTGGCGATCACCGGGCGGATCAAGGACATGGTGATCCGCGGCGGCGAGAACATCTATCCCCGCGAAGTGGAGGAGTTCCTCTACACCCACCCCGACATCCTCGACGCCCAGGTGATCGGTGTGCCCGACCCGAAGTACGGCGAGGAGCTCATGGTGTGGATCAAGATGAAAGACGGTGCAGCGCCTCTCGATTCGACTGCGGTGCGCGCCTTCTGCGACGGACGGCTGGCGCACTACAAGATCCCGCGATACGTGCACGTGGTCGACGAGTTCCCGATGACGGTCACCGGCAAGGTGCGCAAGGTGGAAATGCGCGAACGGTCGCTCGGATTGATCTGAATATCGCCCTCGGGCTGCCATACTCGCTGCCATGACCAGTGCGCTGTGGACACCGACGGATTCCGACGTCGCCGAGGCTCGGGTGACCGAGTTCGCGCGATTCGTCGAGAAACGCCACGATGTGCTGCTACCGGACTACTCGTCTCTGTGGCGATGGTCGACGAACGAGTTGGAACTGTTCTGGCGAGCGGTGTGGGATTTCTTCGAGGTTCGCTCCTCCAGTGTGCCGACGACGGTGCTCGCAGAGCACGGTATGCCGGGAGCACACTGGTTTCCTGGTACGGAACTGAACTACGTGGACCAGGTCGTTCGGCACGCTCGATCGGGCCGCGCTGCGATCGTCCACGCCCGCGAAGACGGTTCGACGCGGACCGTGACGTGGGAGGAGATGATCGATCAGGCCGGGGCGCTGGCAGGCATGCTGGCCGACGCGGGAGTCCGACGCGGCGACCGCGTCGTCGGATACCTGCCCAACGTCCCCGAGGCGGTGATCGCCTTCCTGGCGACCGCGAGCCTGGGGGCGGTCTGGTCTGCGTGCGGGCAGGACTATTCGGCCTCGGCGGCACTCGACCGTCTGGGCCAGCTCGAACCAACGGCACTGATCACTGCCGACGGGTACGTGTACGGAGGGAAGTTCCGAGACAAGGCCGCCGACGTCGACGCGCTCACGTCGGGGCTGCCGACACTGCAGGTCGTGGTGACGGTCGGCGAGGCGTCGGGAAACGCAGTGAGCTGGTCTGCCGCAACGGAGCACAGTCGTGAACTGGCCCCGGCGTCGGTGCCTTTCGACCACCCGCTGTGGGTCGTGTTCTCCTCGGGCACCACGGGTCTGCCGAAGGGAATCGTGCACGGTCACGGCGGTGTGGTGCTCGAGCATCTCAAATCCGTTGCCCTACAGTCCGATCTGGGCCCCGAAGACGTGTTCTTCTGGTACACCAGCCCCAGCTGGATGATGTGGAACTTCCAGATCGCCGGCCTGCTGGTCGGATCCACGATCGTGTGCGCCGACGGAAGTCCGGCGTTCCCCACGCCGGATGCGCTGTGGGACATCGCCGCTAGGCTGGGTGTGACGTACCTCGGTACCAGCCCCGGGTACGTGCTCTCGTGCATCAAGGCCGACACGCATCCCGGCACCGACCACGATCTGTCGGCGCTGCGGGCCGTCGGCATCACTGGGTCCGCGATGCCTGCATCGTCGTCGATCTGGTTGTCGGAGAACATCGGAGCGCACCTGCCGGTCTTCTCCATCTCCGGCGGGACCGACGTGGTGTCGGCGTTCGCCGGGGGAGTGCGGACCGCCCCGGTCTGGGCGGGGGAGCTGTCGGTGCCCTTTCTCGGGGTCGCGCTCGACGCCTACGACGAGGACGGCGATCCCGTCCGCGGTACCGTCGGCGAACTGGTCGTCACCGAGCCGATGCCGTCGATGCCGCTGTACTTCTGGAACGACGCCGACGGATCTCGATACCGGGACGCCTATTTCGACACCTATCCGGGAATCTGGCGGCACGGTGACTGGATCACGATGACCGACCGCGGCAGCGTCGTCGTGCACGGAAGATCGGATTCGACGCTGAACCGCAACGGAATTCGCATGGGCAGCGCCGACATCTACCAGGCCGTCGAATCTCTGGACGAGGTGACCGAGGCGCTCGTCCTCGGCATCGAGCTACCCGACGGTGGATACTGGATGCCCCTGTTCGTGGTGGTCCCGGACGGTGTGACCGACGAACTGCGGGAGCGCATCGCATCCGTCATCAGAACACAGGCATCGCCGCGACACGTTCCCGACGACATCATCGCCGCACCCGCGGTACCCCACACCCGGACCGGGAAGAAGCTCGAGGTGCCACTCAAACGCCTCTTCCAAGGTGCCACTGCTGCAGGCACTCTCGATGCGAGTGCCGTCGACGATCCGGCCGCGTTGGCGTGGTTCCTGGATCGGGCGACCGAGTTTCAGCGCGTCCAGCGGGCCAGGTAGGCCTTTTCCTCCGGCGCGATGCGGCGCAAGGTCTCGGCACCGACGTCGACCATCGCCATCCGGGTCGTCGCCACCACGGCGGGCGGTGAATCGGGTGCTGCGCCCGCGGCACGGACCTCGTACCCGATGGTGAAATCGACTGCGCGCACCTTCTCGAACCACAGCGTGACGTCCAGCGGACCGTCCGAGTGCCGAAGCGGCTTCTTGTACGCGATGGTGACATCGGCGATCAACGCACTCTTGATCAGAGACTCGTTGGCCTCGCCCTCGCTGAGCAGCCATTCGATGCGCGCTTCTTCGAGCAGGGTGACCATCCGGGCATGGTTGATGTGTGCGAAGGCGTCCATATCGGACCAGCGCACCGTCACGCTCGCGTGATATCCGACGGGCTCGGTCGACTCTGTCCGCATCGCAACAGGCTCTGGCTTCATCGCTAGAGGATGGCATGCGCGCCCGTGCGGAGGACGCTCTAGAGTCCCAGGAGTGATTATCGCCAACGTCGCACTGGATGGTTCCGGGCTGCTCGTCGACATCGAACTCGCGGGCTCGGTCATCGCGTCGATCACCCCTGCGGGCACCCGACGCGCATCGAGCGACGAGGTACTCGACGGTGGTGGCGGGGTGGCGCTGCCCGGGTTCGTGGACTCGCACGTGCACCTGACACAGTGGGCGGCGGCGCGGCGACGAATCGACGTCGGGCCCGCGGCGTCGGCGGCCGATGCCGTCGCACTGGTGTATCCCTATGCTCGGACAGCAGGCGAATCGGTGGTGCGCGCCAACGGCTTTCGTGACGCGCACTGGCCGGAGGAGCCGCACAAGGACCTGCTCGAGAATGCGCTGCCCGGTGCCCGCGTGGCGATGACGAGCATGGACCTGCACACGTTGTGGCTGAGCCCGGCGCTGCTCGACGATCTGGGTATCGATCACCCCACCGGTGTGCTCCGCGATGTCGACGGCCTCGAAGCGGTCATGGCGCTCGAGGAGCAGGACGACCCGGCCGAACTCGATCGGGCCGTGCTCGACGCGACCGCAGCACTGGCGGTCCGCGGTGTCACCGGCGTCGTGGATTTCGAGTTCGCGGACAACAAGACGGTCTGGGATCGACGGTTGACGGCCGGCTCGCCTGCCGTCCGCATCGACACGACGGTGTGGCCCCAATGGCTCGACGAGGCACTCGATCGCGGCGAGCGGACCGGAGACGTCTCGGCCCACTCGGACCTGATCAGACGCGGCCCGCTCAAGGTGATGCTCGACGGTTCGCTCAACACCCGAACCGCGTGTTGCCACGATCGATACCCGGGGATCGACGGGGACGACGCGTACGGGCTGTTGCTCGAGACCCCGGGCAGTCTCTTCGATCTCGTCGCGCGGGCGTCACGCGGCGGCATCGAGTCGGCCGTCCACGCGATCGGTGATCGCGCCAACACAGTCGCGCTCGATGCGTTCGAGCGCGCCGGCTGCGGTGGTCGAATCGAACATGCTCAGCAGATCCTGCCGGAGGACATCACGCGGTTCGCCGCCTTGGGTGTCGCTGCATCGGTGCAGCCGCAGCACGCGATGTCCGATCGCGACATCGCCGAGGATCTGTGGGCAGGACGGCGTTCGGTGGCCTACGGCTACGGAACGTTGCACCGCAGCGGTGCGAGGCTGCTCTTCGGTTCCGACGCGCCGGTCAGTCCGCCGGAGCCGTTGGCGGGAGTCGCGGCTGCGGTGTTCCGTACCGACGACGAGCGACCTCCGTGGCACCTCGACGAAGCAGTACCCCTCGAGGTTGCTCTGCGCGCGGCGTGCGGTGGCCGTGGGCCACTCCGAGTGGGGGATGCGGCGGACATCGCCGTGCTCGTCGAGCATCCCGTGCACCGCTCGGTGCACGATCTCGCCGAGACGGAGATCAGAGCCACGATCTGCGCCGGTGCGCTCACTCACGCAGCGGCGGTGTAGGTGGGCCCGGGCGAAGCCACGGATCGATTCTGTCGGACCACCCGCGTAGCGTGACTGCGATGACGTCGATCACCGATCCGCGCGTACGCGAGTTTCTGTCCGCGGGCACCCGCACCGGAAAGCTCGGGTACCTCGCCTCCGACGGAAGGCCACTGGTGGCACCCATCTGGTTCGTCGTCGAGGGCGACGCGATCGTGTTCAACACCGGGGGAGACACGGCCAAGGGAAAATCGATCCGCCGTGATCCCCGCGTCGTCCTCACCGTCGATCTCGAGGAGCCGCCGTACGGATTCGTCCAGGTGCAGGGCATTGCGTCGGTCGACGAGGACCCGGCGGAGTTGGTCCGCACAGCGACCGGGATCGCGGCCAGGTATATGGGCCGCGAGCGAGCCGAGGAGTTCGGCATCCGCAACGGCGTACCGGGCGAATTGATCGTTCGGATCACGCCGACCAAGGTAATCGCCGCTTTCGACATGACGGGATGACGACCGACGGGATCCGCGCTATCGGGCCTGTAGATTGACCGGGTGCCGAATGGAGTCGGAGT
This sequence comes from Rhodococcus sp. 06-470-2, assembly GCF_002258235.1. NCBI lineage: Bacteria > Bacillati > Actinomycetota > Actinomycetes > Mycobacteriales > Nocardiaceae > Rhodococcus > Rhodococcus sp. 06-470-2. The sequence goes on from NZ_NOYB01000047.1 coordinate 66,188, forward strand.
GTGTCGGGCGACTCCGAATCGGGTACCGACTTGTAACGACCCGGTGCATACACACGGATATGTACTGAAAGGTAACTTCGACTTGTTTCCGGTGAGAAAATAAAGAACGACGTAGGCAATTTGCTCGATGTGTTCGGTGCCCACCGATCGCTGCCGATTCGGCAGCCGGTGGGGGCGCATGTGATTGTGGGAAAGAGAGGATTCGATTGGACCCGCTAGGTGTGGAAGGTGCTGGACGCGACGACGGAGTCGGCGGTCCTGAGCATTCGTCGTTCCCACTGTCACCGGCCCAATTGGGAATGTGGTTCGCGCAGCATGTGGACCCCTCGGTACCCGCGAACATCGCCCAGTACATCGAGCTGCACGGCGACCTCGATGTGGATCTGCTTCGTCGAGCGTCCTCGCAGGCAGCACTCGAGCTGCAGTCCGGATTCGTGCGCATCGTCGAGATCGACGCCGAGCCCCGGCAGGTCGTCGATCCCACCCTCGACGACTCTCTGAACTACCTCGACCTGCGCGGCGAGGCCGATCCGCGGGCAGCGGCCCTGGCCTGGATGCACGGCGACTACAGCGCGCCCATCGACATTCTCCGCGACCGACTGATCGCCGCGACCGTCCTGCGCCTCGAGGACGACGTCTGGTTCTGGTACGAGCGCGTGCATCACGTTGTGCTCGACGGATTCGGTGCCGTCACGTTCATGAACCGCGCGGCCGAGCTCTACACCGCGGCGGTCGAGGGCACCGAACCGAGCAAGAATCTCGCATCGGACCTGACCAAGGTCTACGACATCGACGTGGCCTACCGTGACTCGAGCCGCTTCGAGGCCGACCGTGAGTACTGGGCTTCGCGGATCGACGGCATCGACGGAGTCACCACTCTCGCCGGTCACACCGCTGCCCCTGCGGCGACGAGCCAGATCGACAGCACAGCTCTGTCCGCCGAGACGATGGACAGACTCGAAGCCCTGCGTGTCGAGACCGACACGACGATGGCGACCATCGTCATCGCCGGCTTCGCCGCCTACCTCGCGCAGATGACCGGACGTGAGGACGTCGTGCTCTCACTCCCGGTCACCGCGCGCACCACTGCAGTGTTGCGCCGCTCCGGCGGCATGGTCTCCAACGTCGTTCCCCTACGTCTCGACGTCTCGGGTGACACCACCGTCGAGACGCTGCTCGCGCGCGTCAACGCCGAGGTCTCCGGGGCGCTGCGTCACCAGCGCTACCGGCACGAGGACATTCGGCGTGATGCCGGAGCGGTCAGCGGCCAGGCCTCGTTCTTCGGCCCGTGGGTCAACATCATGCTGTTCTTCGGCGAGGTGCGCCTCGGTTCGATGGTCGGCGGCATCAACATTCTCTCGACCGGCCTCATCGAGGATTTCGGGCTCAACCTCTACACCAGTGTTGCCGGGTCGACCACCCACATCGACTTCGAGTCCAATCCCAATCTGTACGGACCCGAGCAGTCCGGTCGGAACCACGAGAGGTTCGTCGATTTCTTCGCCCGGTTCGTGGCATCGGGGCCGAAGGACGCGGTGTGGGACCTGGCCCTGACCGAGGGTGTCGAACGCGAACTCGTCGTGGCGGAGTGGAATGCCACCGAGCACCCGACCGAACCACGCACGTTGCTGTCCGCCTTCGAGGCCGCCGCGGCCGCGCACCCCGACGCGACGGCCCTGGTGTACGAGGGGGAAGCGCTCACCTACGGCGCACTCTCGGCGCGGGTGAACGGTCTGGCTCGCCACCTGATCGACATGGGGGTAGGCCCCGAGACTCTCGTCGGACTCTCGATCCGCCGTTCGTTCGACCTCGTCGTCGGCATGTACGCGATCGTGGCGGCCGGCGGTGCCTGGGTGCCCATCGACCCCGACCACCCTGCCGATCGCACCGCGTACATTCTGGACTCCGCGCAGCCGCGCTGCGTGCTGATCTCCTCTCGCGACGACGTTGCGCTGCCCGAGGGAACCGAGACGGTTGCGGTCGACCTCGTTGACTGCACGTCCAGGTCCGCGGAGCCGGTTCGGGATGCCGAACGTACTGCGCCACTGCGACTTTCGAATACCGCATACGTGATCTACACCTCCGGTTCGACCGGACGTCCGAAGGGTGTCGCGGTCGAACACGCGGCGATCCACAATCAGATGGAATGGATGCTCTCGGAGTATCCGATGGACGCCTCCGACGTCTACCTGCAGAAGACGGCCACCACCTTCGACGTCTCGCTCTGGGGTTTCTTCTTGCCGCTGCGGGTCGGCGCGACGATGGTGCTCGCCACTCCCGACGGCCATCGAGACTCGGTCTACGTGGCCGACAAGATCGCCGAACATCGAGTCACCGTCACCGATTTCGTGCCGTCGATGCTGACGGTGTTCGTGGCCAACGCGCCCGCGGGCACCTGCAGTTCGCTGCGCCACGTGTTCGTCATCGGCGAGGCACTGCCGGTCGAGACCGCGGCGGCGTTCCGCTCGATGTGTCGAGCCGGTTTGCACAATCTCTACGGCCCCACCGAAGCCGCCGTTTCGGTCACCTATCACCCCAGCGGCCCGCAGGACACCCGCACCGTTCCGATCGGTGTGCCCGAGTGGAACACGAAAGCCTTCGTTCTCGACGGTCGCCTGCGACCCACCCCGATCGGCGAATCGGGAGAGCTGTACCTCGCCGGCGTCCAGTTGGCGCGCGGCTACGTGGGCAGGCCCGATCTGAGCTCGGATCGTTTCGTCGCCAACCCTTTCGGCACCGGCGGCGAACGGATGTACCGCACCGGCGACCTCGTGCGCTGGCGCAGCGACGGCGTGCTGGACTACATCGGACGGACGGATTTCCAGGTCAAGTTCCGTGGACAGCGCATCGAGCTCGGTGAGATCGAAACGGTTCTGCTCGCCCACGAATCCATCTCGCAGACAGTGGTGTTGGTGGTCCAGACGGTCACCGGTGATCAGTTGGTGGCGTACGTCGTCGCGACCCCGGGACGATCCATCGAATCCGCCGCGGCGATCGAGTTCGCCGGTCACTCCCTACCGTCGTACATGGTGCCTGCAGCGGTCGTCGTACTCGATGCCCTGCCGCTGAACACCAGCGGCAAGCTCGACCGAAAAGCGTTGCCGGAACCGATGTTCAGCAGTGCGAAGAAGTACCGGGCCCCGCAGAGTCGTGCGGAGTACGTCGTCGCCGGTATCTACGAGGATCTGCTCGGGGCCTCCAAGGTCGGTCTGGACGAGGACTTCTTCGAGCTCGGCGGCAACTCTCTGATCGCCACGCAGTTGGTGACCCGAGTGGGCAGCGCTCTCGGAGTTCGCCTCGGCGTTCGTGAGCTGTTCGAGGCTCCCACCGTCGGGGCACTCGCAGCCAGGGCCGAATCGGCGGCTCGGCTCGGGGCGGACACCCCGGTGCTGGAGTCGCGGGAACGGCCCGAGCGTATCCCGCTCTCACCTGCGCAACAGCGCATGTGGTTCCTCAACCGCTTCGACCCCACCACAGCGGTGTACAACCTGCCGTTCTCCGTGCGTCTGACCGGGCCGCTCGACGTGGTGGCACTTTCGGCCGCATTCGCCGACGTCGTCGACCGGCACGAGACGCTGCGTACCGTCTACCCCGAGGTGGACGGCTCTCCCGAACAGGTCGTACTCACGGCGGCGCGGACCCCGGCGACGATTCTGCCGGTCCGTGTCGAACGCGACGAACTGGGCGGTCGCCTGCACGAACTGGTGGGCAAGGGATTCGACGTCACGGTCGATACACCGTTCCGCATCGCACTGTTCGAGATCTCACCGACCGAGCACGAACTCGCGATGGTGTTGCACCACATCGCCGCCGACGGGGCGTCGTTCGGTCCGCTGGCGCGGGATGTGCTGGTGGCGTACTCGAGCCGGATCAAGGGACGCGCCCCCGAGTGGAAGCCTCTCGAGGTCCAGTACGCCGACTACGCATTGTGGCAACGAGCGGTACTCGGTCCCGAGACCGATCCGCTGTCGCTGGCGTCGCGCGAAATCGCTTACTGGAGAGCGACTCTCGAGGATCTACCCGATCAGCTGACTTTGCCGTCGAGCAGGCCGCGCCCCGCAGTGTCCTCGAACGCGGGCAGCAAGCTCCGGGTGGACGTTCCGGCTCGTCTGCACGCCTCGCTGGCGAGCCTGGCCCGTGCCAACAACGCCTCGCTGTTCATGGTCATGCAGTCCGCGTACGCGCTGCTGCTCGCCCGGCTCAGCGGCACCACCGACATCGCCATCGGTGCTCCCGTGGCCGGTCGAGGAGAACCCGCGCTCGACGACCTGGTCGGCATGTTCGTCAACACCCTCGTACTGCGCACCGAAGTCGATCCGGCGCTGACGTTCGAGGAACTCCTCTCGCGCGTTCGTGACACGGACCTGTCCGCCTTCGCGCACGCAGACGTGCCGTTCGAACGCCTCGTCGAGGTGCTGAACCCGGTGCGTTCGACGTCCCGGCACCCGCTGTTCCAGGTCGCGATCTCGCTGGAATCGGCAATGTCTCGCGAACTCACCGTCGGTGGCCTGCGCGCCGAAGCCGCCGAATTCGATGTACCCATCGCCAAATTCGACGTACAGCTGTGGCTGACCGAACATCTCGACGACGGCGCACCCGCAGGTATCGACGCGGTGTTCGAGTACGCAACGGATCTGTTCGACGCAGATCTCGTCGAGAGTTTCGCGCGTCGCTTCCTGGCCATTCTGGATGCGGTCACCACGGACGCCACCGTGCCGGTCGGCGACGTCACGATCGTCGATGCCGCGGAGCACCGGTCCGTGCTCTCGCAGTGGAACGCCTCTGGAGACGACGTCTCTCGCGAACTCACCCTGGTGGATCTGCTCGACGCTGCTGCCGCGGCGCACCCCGACGCCGTCGCAGTTCGCTTCGACGGCTCGTCGATGACCTACGCCGAGTTCGACGCTCACACCAATCGCCTTGCCCGCGTTCTGATCTCCCACGGTGTCGGCCCGGAAAGCCTGGTCGCCGTCGCCCTCCCGCGCTCGGCGGAACTGGTCGTCGCGCTCGTCGCGGTGATCAAAGCCGGCGGTGGATACCTGCCCGTCGACCCCAGCTACCCACTCGACCGAGTCGAATACATGCTCGACGACGCGCGGCCGACAACCGTTCTGCTGTCCGGCTCGGACCGAGTGGAACTTCCGCCCGAGGTCGAAATTCGCACCGGCGCAGCACTGCTCGACATCGACACCGTCGATCTGTCGTCGGTGTCCGGCGATCCCGTCACCGACGGTGACCGGACGAGTCCGCTGCGGCCCGAGAACGTCGCCTACGTCATCTACACCTCGGGTTCGACGGGCAAGCCCAAGGGCGTGATGATTCCGCATCGCAACGTCGTTCGGCTGCTCGACAACACCGAGTCGGTCTACGGCTTCGGCGCCGACGACGTGTGGACGATGTTCCACTCGTACGCCTTCGACTTCTCGGTGTGGGAGCTGTGGGGCCCGTTGCTCTACGGCGGCACGTTGGTCGTCGTCGACTACTTCACCTCGCGATCGCCGGAGGCATTCCACCGGCTGCTCGTCGACGAGCAGGTCACGGTGCTCAACCAGACACCCTCGGCGTTCTATCAACTCTCCGAGGCCGATCGCACCACGGCAACCGAGCACGGCGAACTGTCGCTGCGCTATGTGATCTTCGGTGGTGAAGCCCTCGAACAACGACGGCTGACCGGGTGGTTCGAGCGGCACGGTCACCGTGCGCCCCAGCTCGTCAACATGTACGGCATCACCGAGACGACCGTGCACGTGTCCTACCGAGCGCTCGACGCCGCGTCCGTCGAGAGCAGTGCGTCGGTGGTCGGCAAGCCGATCGCCGGACTGCGGGTGTTCGTGCTGGACACCCGCCTGCATCCGGTTCCGGTCGGGGTTCCCGGCGAAATGTACGTTGCCGGTGGACAATTGGCCCGTGGTTATCTCGGTCGCCGAGAACTGACATCGGTTCGCTTCGTGGCGAACCCGTTCGCGTCGGGAGCCGACGAGGGGTCGTTGCTGTACCGGACCGGTGACCTCGCACAGTGGAACGCTGCAGGCGAGCTCGAGTACCTCGGTCGTTCGGACGATCAGGTCAAGGTCCGGGGATTCCGCATCGAGCTGGGCGAGGTGGAGGCAGCGGTGACCGCGCAGCCGACCGTCACCCAGGCCGCCGTGATCGTTCGTGAGGACTCTCCCGGTGCAGCTCGGCTCGTCGCCTACGTGGTGTCCGCTGCGGTCGACGGTCGGCCGATCGTCGATATCGAGGACATCAGAACCGGTATCGCAGAGATGCTTCCGGAGTACATGGTGCCGTCGGCCTTCGTGGTGCTCGACGCGATCCCGCTGACCGTCAACGGCAAGCTCGATCGCCGGGCACTGCCGGCTCCGGTGTTCGAGGTGCGCGAGTTCCGTGCTCCGACGACACCGATCGAGGAGATCGTCGCCGACGTCTTCGCCGACGTCCTCGGAGTCGAGCGTGTGGGTCTGGACGACGACTTCTTCGAGCTCGGCGGTAATTCGCTGATCGCCACCCAGGTGGTCTCGCGCCTGGGAGTTGCTCTCGATGCCACCGTGCCGGTGCGCATGCTGTTCGAGGCATCGACCGTGGCGTTGCTCGCAGTACGGGTGGAGCAGGCCGCAGGAGAAGGTGGCCGCATCGCGCTCGTCGCGACCGTGCGGCCCGAGCGAATCCCGCTCTCGCTCGCGCAGCAGCGGATGTGGTTCCTCAATCGATTCGACGCCGACTCCACCGCGTACAACATTCCGTTCGCACTGAGACTGACCGGCGAACTCGATGTCGCGGCGCTGCAGGTGGCGATCATGGACGTGATCGACCGGCACGAGTCGCTGCGCACCGTCTACCCGGACACCGCAGCGGGCCCGCAGCAGTCCATCCTCGACGCCGCTCAGACGGTGCCGAACCTGATGCCCGTTCCTACGTCCGCGGCCGATATCCAGCGGCAGGTCTTCTCGCTGGCATCGACCACGTTCGACGTGACGGTCAACGTTCCCATTCAGGCACGCCTGTTCGAGATCGGTCCTCGCGAACACGTCATCGCCATGGTGGTGCACCACATCTCGGCCGACGGCTGGTCGATGGGTCCGCTGGCGCGCGACCTCATGATCGCGTACGCCTCGCGCACCGCGTGGGAGAACCCGGCGTGGATGCCGCTGGAGGTGCAGTACGCCGACTACAGCCTGTGGCAACGTTCGGTACTCGGCTCCGAGGACGATCCGCAATCACTGATCTCCGGTCAGGTCGATTACTGGGCCGACATGCTAGCCGGTCTGCCCGACCAGCTCGATCTCCCGACCGATCGGCCGCGCCCGAATCGCCAGTCCTACCAGGGATCGTCGATCCGATTCGACGTACCGGCCGAGGTCCATCGGGGACTGTCCTCGCTGGCCCACACGCACAACGCCTCGCTGTTCATGGTCGTGCACGCTGCTCTCGCGGTGCTGCTCGCGCGTCTGTCCGGTACCGAGGACATCGCGATCGGTACCCCGGTCGCAGGCCGTGGCGACGCAGCCCTCGACGACGTGGTCGGCATGTTCGTCAACACCCTCGTGTTGCGCACCGACATCGAGTCGGGTCGGACGTTCTCGGAGCAGATCGGGCGCGCCCGCGAAGTGGCGCTCGGCGCGTTCGGACATGCCGATCTGCCGTTCGAGCGTTTGGTCGAGGTGCTCAATCCGTCCCGATCGCAGGCGCGGCACCCCCTGTTCCAGGTGATGCTCTCGTTCGAGAACCTCACCCGCACGCACGTGGACCTACCGGGTCTGTCGGTGGACAGCGTCGCTCTCGATGCCGAGGTGGCGAAGTTCGACCTGCAGTTGACCGTCACCGAGTCCATCGGAGTGGACGGTCGCGGGCAGGGCATGGCCGCCGAGTTGACCTACGCGACCGACCTGTTCGACGCCGCGACGGTGAGAGGGTTCTCCGAACGTTTCGTGCGGATACTCGGTGCCGTGGTGGCAGATCCCTCGCTGTCGGTGGGAGACATCGACCTTCTCGACGACGGCGAGCGCGACCGAGTCGTGACAGCGTGGAACCGCACCGAACACGAGGTACCGGACCAGGTGACGCTGGTCGACCTGTTCGATCGTCAGGTGGCCGAGACTCCGGATGCGCAGGCGTTGGTGTTCGAGGGTGAGCGGTTGACGTATGCGGAGTTCGCGGGGCGTGCGAATCGTCTTGCGCGACTTCTGGTGTCGGTGGGGGTTGGTCCTGATTCGCTGGTGGGGCTCGCGATCGGGCGGAGTCTGGACCTGTTCGTGGGTATGTATGCGATCGTGAAGGCCGGTGCGGGGTACGTGCCGATCGATCCGTCGCAGCCGGTGGATCGTAACGAGTACATCGTGGCGACGGCGGCTCCGGTTCGGGTGTTGTCGACGACGCGTGATCATGTGGAGTTCGCGGGGGTCGAGACGGTCGATATCGACGCTGTCGATGTGTCGGGTCTGTCGCCGTTGCCGTTGTCCGATGCCGAGCGCACGGCTCCGTTGCGTGCGTCGAATCTCGCGTATGTGATCTTCACGTCGGGTTCGACGGGTCGTCCGAAGGGTGTGGGGGTGTCGCACGCGGCGATCGTGAATCGGTTGTTGTGGATGCAGCACGAGTACGGGTTGAGCGCCGGGGATGTGGTGTTGCAGAAGACTCCGTCGACGTTCGATGTGTCGGTGTGGGAGTTCTTCTGGGCGTTGCAGAACGGGGCGTCGGTGGCCATCGCTGTTCCGGATGGTCATCGGGATGCGTTGTATCTGCTCGATGTGATTGCTCGTGAGCATGTGTCGGTGGTGCACTTCGTGCCGTCGATGATGTCGGTGTTCGTACCCGAGGTGGAGCGACGCCGAGCGTCGGGTGCCTCGCTGCGGTTGGTGTTCGCATCCGGTGAGGCGTTGGCTCCCACCACGGCCCGCGCGCTACGGCGGGCAATCGCGGGAGTGGAGTTGCACAACCTGTACGGCCCGACCGAGGCTGCGGTCGACGTGACCTATCACGCGGTCACGGACGAGGACTCGGAAGTCATGCCCATCGGTGCGCCGGTGTGGAACACCTCTGTCTACGTGCTCGATTCGCGACTGAATCCCACTCCCGTCGGTGTCGCAGGTGAGCTCTATCTCGCGGGTACTCAGCTGGCACGTGGCTATGTGGGACGGTCGGACCTGACCGCGGACCGCTTCGTGGCCCATCCGTTCGCAACGGGCGGCCGACGCCTCTATCGCACCGGCGATGTCGTGCGGTGGAACCGCAACGGCGAACTGGAATACGTCGGTCGGTCGGACTTCCAGGTGAAGCTGCGCGGCCTGCGCATCGAACTCGGCGAGATCGAATCGGCACTGTTGGCGCAACGCTCGATCTCCCAGGCGGTCGTGGTGGTCCGCCACGAGCAACTCGTCGGGTACGTCGTGCCGTCCGGTGCCTCGGTGGAGACCGGGGCAGTCCTCGGCGCGCTGCGGTCTCGACTGGCGGAGTACATGGTGCCGTCGACGCTGATCGTGCTCGAGGAATTCCCGCTCGGAGCGAGTGGAAAGCTCGACCGCAAGGCCCTGCCCGATCCCGCTTTCGAGGTGACCGAGTACCGGGAACCGACCAACGACATCGAACGGACCGTTGCCGAGGTCTTCGCCCAGGTCCTCGGACTCGAGCGTGTCGGTCTGGACGACGACTTCTTCGATCTCGGTGGAAACTCCCTCATCGCAACGCAACTGGTGTCGCGACTGGGTGTCGCCATGGACACCCGAATCGCGGTGCGAGAGCTCTTCGACACCTCGACGGTGGCCGATCTGGCCGCGCGGTTGGGCACACTGGTCGCCACCGGAAGCCGTCCACCGCTGGTGCCTCAACAACGGCCGCAACATATTCCGTTGTCTCTGGCGCAGCAGCGTATGTGGTTCCTCAACAAGTTCGACGTCGAATCCGCGGCCAACAACATTCCGATCGCCGTGCGACTGTCCGGTCTGCTGGACCGTCGCGCCATGCAGATCGCGGTCGCGGACGTCGTGGCCCGGCAGCAGTCCCTGCGCACGGTGTTCCCGGAGACCGACGGAACCGCTCATCAGGTCATCGTCGACGCAGCATCGGCCACACCGGATCTGACGCCCATCGAGATCGCCGCCCACGATGTCGCGGGCGCGTTGCGAGATCTGGCGACCACCGGATTCGACCTGTCGAAGGACCTGCCCTTCCGGACCAGACTCTTCGAGGTCAGCCCAACCGAGCACCTGTTGGTTTTCGTCGTCCACCACATCGCGGCCGACGGATTCTCGCTGGGCCCGCTCACCCGAGACGTGATGAACGCGTACGCGGCTCGCTCGCTGAACCAGGAGCCCTTCTGGTCTCCGCTGCCGGTCGACTATGCCGATTACAGCCTCTGGCAGCGCGAAGTACTCGGTTCCGAGGACGATCCGCAGTCGGTCGTGTCGCAGCAGATCGACTACTGGACAACCGCTCTGGCCGGCCTGCCGGACCAGCTCGACGTGCCGTCCGATCGCCCGAGGCCCGTGGTGGCATCCAACAGTGGTGCGCTCGTGCGGTTCTCCATCGACGAGGATCTGCACCGCGCACTGATCGATGCCGCCAGAGCAGAGAACGCATCGCTGTTCATGGTGGTGCACACATCGTTGGCCGTACTGCTGTCGCGGTTGTCCGGCGAAGCCGACATCGCGATCGGCACCCCGGTCGCCGGTCGTGGCGAGGCCGCCCTGGACGACTTGATCGGCATGTTCGTCAACACCCTGGTGTTGCGCACCGAGATCGACACCTCGCGTCGATTCGACCAGGTGCTCGCCGACACCCGCGAGACCGACCTGTCGGCCCTGGCCCACGTGGACGTACCGTTCGAGCGTCTCGTCGAAATCCTGAACCCCGCCCGATCCACGGCTCGTCATCCCCTCGTGCAGGTGGTGCTCGCGTTCCAGAACCTGGGACAGAAGGATCTCGAACTGCCCGGACTGTCGGTCTCGGGTGTCGACTTCGAGACGCTGGTCGCGCTGTTCGATCTGCAGTTCACGTTCGTCGAGTCGATCGGACCCAGCGGCGCTCCGCAGGGCATGACCGTCGACGTCACCTACGCCACCGATCTCTTCGACGAGGCCACGGTCGTCGCGCTCGGCGATCGCCTGATCACAGTTCTCGAAGCCGTCGCGGGCAACCTCTCGACCGTGGTCGGCGACATCGAATTGCTCGAGCCCGTCGAACGCAGGCGGGTGCTGGTCGACTGGAACGACACCGAGCACGAGCTCGACCGGGCCCAGACATTGGCCTCGCTCGCCGGGCAGGTCGATTCGGCCTCTCCTGCACTGGTTTTCGGAGACGACACGCTCACTCACGGCGAATTCCAGGAGCGGGTCGCCCGCCTGGCTCGGTTCCTGATCGCCCGCGGTGTCGGACCCGAGAGCGCGGTGGGCATCGCTGCCCGTCGCTCGGTGGAACTGCTCGTCGGAATTCATGCGATCATCGCCGCCGGTGGTGCGTACGTTCCGATCGATCCGGACCAGCCGGCCGAGCGGATCGCGCACATTCTCGGAACCGCGGCACCGGTCTGCGTGCTGACCACGTCGCGCGACGAGGTGGCGGCCGACGGCGTCGAGGTCATCGATATCGACACCCTCGATCTGTCCGGCTTCTCCGATACGCCGATCACCGACGCGGACCGAATCCGTGCGCTGGCACCGTCGAACACCGCCTACGTCATCTTCACATCGGGTTCGACCGGCCAGCCCAAGGGTGTGGCCGTCACGCACGAGGCGATCGTCAACCGCCTGCTGTGGATGCAGTCGGAGTACGAGCTCGCCACCGACGACGTCGTGCTGCAGAAGACCCCTGTCACGTTCGACGTGTCGGTATGGGAACTGTTCTGGCCGTTGCAGATCGGTGCCACGCTGGTCATCGCGAAGCCCGAGGGCCATCGTGATCCGCAGTACCTGCTCGAGACGATCGAGGCGCAGTCCGTCACCACGGCACACTTCGTACCGTCGCTGCTCGAGGTCTTCGTCTCCGTCGTGGCCGCGGCACCGTCGCCTGCGACCACCTCTCTGCGGACTCTGTTCGCGTCCGGGGAGGCGCTGCCCGCCGAGGTCGGCGACCGGCTCCGACGCGTCCTGCCGGGCGTGGCGCTGCACAACCTCTACGGTCCAACCGAGGCTGCGGTCGACGTCACCTATCACGCGGTGACGGAGGCGGACGTCGACCTCGTTCCGATCGGTGTGCCGGTGTGGAACACCAGAACGTATGTTCTCGACGCTCGACTGTCTCCGGTCGCTCCCGGGGTGGCGGGCGAGCTGTACCTCGCCGGGGTTCAGCTGGCGCGCGGCTATCTCGGACGGACGGACCTGACGGCCGATCGGTTCCTTCCCGACCCGTTCGGAGAACCGGGTACTCGCATGTACCGCACCGGTGACCTGGTGCGCTGGCGTGCAGTGTCCTCGGGTTCGGGACGGCTGGAGTACCTGGGCCGCACCGACTTCCAGGTCAAGCTGCGTGGACTGCGCATCGAACTCGGCGAGATCGAGACCGTGTTGCGCAGACACCCGTCCGTGGAATCCGCCGTCGTTCTGGTTCGGCAGACCGCTGCCGCGGGCGACCAGCTGGTCGCCTACGTGGTACCCGCGGTCGGCGGGACCGTCGACGTCGCCGAGCTGGCCGACTTCGCGTCGCGCTCGCTCGCGAGCTACATGGTTCCGGCCGCGACCGTCGTGCTCGACGCACTGCCGCTCACGCCCAACGGCAAGCTCGATCGTCGCGCTCTGCCGGAGCCGAACATCGAGCAGCGCCCATTCCGCGCGCCGTCCACCACATCGGAAATCGTTGTGGCAGAGGTGTTCCGCGATGTTCTCGGTATCGATGTCGTCGGTGCCGACGACGAGTTCTTCGCTCTCGGCGGCAACTCCCTCGTCGCCACGAGAGTCGCGTCGAGAATCGGCGCGGCACTCGACACCACCGTGACCGTCCGGACGATCTTCGAGGCCTCGACCGTGTCCGCACTGGCGGCCAAGCTCGACGAGCTCTCGGGTTCGGGCCGTCGGATTCCTCTGGTGCGCACCGATCTACCGGACCTGGTACCGCTCTCGCTCGCGCAGCGCCGGATGTGGTTCCTCAATCGGTTCGACCCCGAATCCGCGACGGAGAACCTCCCTGTCGCCATCGAGCTCAGCGGCGATCTCGACATTGCCGCTCTGCGCGCGGCAGTGGCCGACGTGGTCGAGCGACACGAGTCCCTGCGAACGGTCTACCCGGAGGTCGACGGCGTCGCCTCTCAGGTGATCGTTCCTACGGAACAGGTGACGCCGGATCTGGTGCCGACTGCGACCACCACCGCCGAACTGCCGTCGGCCCTGGCGGCGCTGGCCATGGGCGGGTTCGACGTCACCGCTGCGCCGCCGTTGCGTGCGGCGTTGTTCGAGCTCGACTCGGACCGCCACGTTCTCGCGTTCGTCACCCACCACATCGCTGCGGACGGCTTCTCGATCGGTCCCATGACTCGGGATCTGATGGTTGCGTACGCAGCCCGTAGCGCGGGCACCGAGCCCGGTTGGACTCCACTCGCCGTCCGCTACGTCGACTACACCCTCTGGCAGCAGGCCGTCCTCGGTTCCGAGGACGATCCGACGTCACCGGTCTCGAACCAGATTCGGCACTGGACTCGGGCACTCGCTTCGCTGCCGGACGAGGTCACCTTCCCCGGCGATCGTGTCCGCCCGGATCGGTCGTCGTACCGCGGCGGCAACATCACGCTCGCCCTCGACGCCGAGACGCACGGCCGCCTCGGCGACGTGGCGCGCGCCAACCAGAGCTCGCTGTTCATGGTGTTGCACTCCTCGCTCGCCGTGCTGCTGGCCCGACTGTCCGGTGAGACCGACATCGCGATCGGAACCCCGGTCGCAGGGCGCGGTGAGGCAGCCCTCGACGACGTCATCGGAATGTTCGTCAACACACTGGTGCTGCGGACCGACATCGATCACGGCGACGCGTTCACCGAGCTTCTGGCTCGGGCACGCGAGACGGACCTGTCGGCGTTCGCCCACGCCGAGGTGCCGTTCGAGCGGCTCGTCGAGGTACTCGACCCACCGCGGTCGGCTGCTCGTCACCCGCTCGTCCAGGTGATGCTCACCGTGCAGAACATGGAGCAGACCGAGCTCGAACTCCCCGGCCTGAGCGTGCGCGCAGTCGACCTCGACGTCGAGACGGCCAAGTTCGACGTTCAGTTCACCTTCACCGAGAACCACGTCGACGGCGGCATGACCATCGACGTCACCTTCGCCCGCGACCTGTACGACGACAGCACGGCACGTGCACTCGGTGAACGCCTGATCCGCGTCCTCGAGTCCGTCGCCGGCGATCCGGGTCAGCGAATCGGCGACCTCCCGGTGATGGACGAAGCCGAACGCGGCCGGGTGCTCGCGCTCGCCCAGGACGCGCCTGCCGTCGCCGATTCGCTCGACACGATCGTCGATCTGTTCGCCGCTCGGGTGGCCGAGGACCCCGACGCTCCGGCAGTGGTGTTCGAGGGTGCTCACAGAAGTTACCGAGAGATCGACGAGTCCTCGACTGCGTTGGCGAGAGTCCTCGCCGCTCAGGGAGTAGGGCCGGAGTCGTTGGTGGCCGTCGTGCTGCCGCGCACCGCCGATCTCGTCGTGGCACTGCTCGCGGTGCTCAAAGCCGGGGGTGCCTACGTACCGATCGATCCGTCCTACCCGGCGGACCGCATCGAATTCGTCCTCACCGATTCTCGTCCGGTGGCCGTCCTGACGTGGACCGGTGTGGAGGTGGCGCTCCCCGCAGCGCTTCCCAGGATCGATATCGACACGGCCCCGGCAGAGGGCGACGGGGCGTCGGCCGATCCGGTTCCGGCGTCCGCGGCATCGACGGCGTACGTCATCTACACCTCGGGCTCGACGGGCAAGCCGAAGGGCGTTCTGATCCCGCATCGCAACGTCGTACGGTTGTTGGCGAACACGGCTCGGCACTTCGATTTCGGTCGACACGACGTGTGGACGCTGTTCCACTCGTTCGCGTTCGACTTCTCGGTGTGGGAACTCTGGGGCCCGCTGACCACCGGCGGTAGCGTCGTCGTGGTCGACTACTTCACCTCCCGGTCGCCGGAAGCATTGCGGGAGTTGCTCGTTCGTGAGCGTGTCACCGTTCTCAACCAGACTCCGTCCGCCTTCTACCAGCTCGATCAGGTCGATCGCACCGCTGGCTCGGCAGACGACTATTCGTTGCGGTACATCGTGTTCGGTGGTGAGGCGTTGGAACTGCGACGACTCACCGGTTGGTTCGAGCGTCACGGCGACGATTCCCCGCAACTGGTCAACATGTACGGCATCACCGAAACCACGGTGCACGTCTCGCACCGTGTCGTGGACGCGCGGTCCGCGGCGCAGGCATCGGGATCCCTTGTGGGACGCGCCATCTCCGGACTGTCGGTGTACGTACTGGATTCACGGCTGTCGCCGGTACCCGCAGGTGTACCGGGGGAGATGTACGTCTCCGGTGGTCAGGTCGCGCGCGGGTATCTCGGTCGCGCCGGGTTGAGCGCGACGAGGTTCGTCGCCGATCCTTTCGCAGGCGACGGATCGGTGCTCTACCGCACCGGCGACGTGGCACGGTGGTCCACCGACGGCGAACTCGAGTTCGTCGGTCGCGCCGACGACCAGGTCAAGATCCGTGGTTTCCGCATCGAGCTGGGCGAGGTCGAATCCGCCGTCGCATCCGCTCCCGCCGTCGGGCAGGCAGCGGTGATCGTGCGCGAGGACACTCCCGGTGCCGCACGCCTGGTTGCGTACGTCGTGCCCGCGGCCGAGTCGACGATCGACATCGACGTCGTCAGGGCAGCGGTCGGGGAGAATCTTCCCGAGTACATGGTGCCCTCGGCGTTCGTGGTTCTCGACGCGATTCCCTTGACCGCCAACGGAAAACTGGACCGACGAGCCCTGCCCGAGCCGGCGGCGCGCACACGTGAGTTCCGGCCACCGACCACTCCGGTGGAGGGCATGGTCGCCGATGTCTTCGCCGACGTTCTCGGCATCGAACGGGTCGGTCTCGACGACGACTTCTTCGAGCTCGGCGGCAACTCGCTGGTCGCGACGCAGGTGGTGTCCAGGCTGGGTGCTGCAGCGCAGACGACCGTTCCCGTCCGCGCGCTGTTCGAGGCCCCGACGGTCGCTGCTCTGGCAGCGCGGGTCGAGCAGGGTTCGGGCGCAGCTGCGCGTCCGGCGCTGGTGGCATCGACGCGACCGAGCCGAGTGCCGCTCTCGCTCGCACAGCAGCGGATGTGGTTCCTCAACCGCTTCGACTCCGAGTCCACGGCGTACAACATCCCGTTCGCGCTTCGGCTCAGCGGACGCCTCGACGTCGACGCGTTGCAGCGTGCCGTCTCCCACGTGATCGAGCGTCACGAAACTCTGCGATCGGTGTACCCGGATTCACCCGAAGGCCCACACCAGGTGATCGTGCCGATGTCGGAGGTGCCGACCACACTCGAGGTGATCGACACCGACGCGGAGTCGGTGACCGCTCGGGTTCTGGAACTTCTGTCGGCGACCTTCGACGTCACGACCCGAGTTCCGCTGAAGACCGCGCTCTTCCGGGTCTCGGACACCGAGTTCGTACTCGGAATGGTCATCCACCACATCAGCGCCGACGGTCTGTCGGTGATGCCGTTGTCCACAGACGTCATGACCGCATATGCCGCTCGCACCCGCGGCTCCGATCCCGCGTGGGCGCCGCTGCCGGTGCAGTACGCCGATTACGCACTGTGGCAGCGCCAGGTCCTCGGATCCGAGGAGGACTCGGAATCGATTGCTGCGCAGCAGATTCGGTACTGGGAAGCTGCGCTGGCCGAGCTGCCCGAGCAGATCGAACTTCCGCTGGATCGTCCGCGTCCCGCCGAGCAGACCTTCCGGGGCGGCCGTATCGATTTCCGGATCGACGCAGCCGCGCACGCTCGACTGACCGAACTGGCACGTGCGCACAACGCGACGGTGTTCATGGCGGTGCACGCGGCGTTCGCCGTCCTGCTCTCGCGTATATCGGGATCGCCGGACATCGTCGTCGGAACCCCCATCGCGGGTCGCGGTGAAGCGGCCATCGAAAACCTCGTCGGCATGTTCGTCAACACGTTGGTGCTGCGGCTCGACGTCGAGGGGGGAGAGAGCTTCGAGGACCTTCTCGACGCGGCTCGAGAGACCGACCTGCAGGCGTTCGCCAACTCCGACATACCGTTCGAGCGGCTCGTCGAGGTGGTCAACCCCACCCGGTCGACGGCGCGTCACCCGCTGTTCCAGGTCGGCTTCTCGTTCCAGAACTTCGCTCGCCGAGAATTCGAGCTCGACGGACTGGACATCTCGGCACTGGACACCGAGACCGGGACGTCGCAGTTCGACCTGCACCTGATCGTCTCGGACGCCCCGCGCGAGGACGAGGTGTCGGGCGGCTTCGATGCCTTGTTGACGTACGCGACCGATCTGTTCGACGAGCGCACCGCTCGCTCGCTCGTCGCCCGGTTCGAGGCCGTTCTCGACGCCGTCGCGGCGTCCCCGTCGACGCCGGTCGGCGATCTCGATCTGTTCCTCGGCGGTGAGCTGCCCGCCATCGTCGACGAGTGGAACGACACCGACCGCGACTTCGATTCCGCAGACGGCACCACGCTCGCCGATCTGTTCGTGGACTCGGCAGCGCGCAACGGTGACGCCGTTGCACTCGTGCACGACGACGGGACGCTGACGTACGGTGAGTTCTCCGAACGGGTCTCGCGTCTGGCCCGCCACCTGATCGGCCTGGGCGTCGGACCCGAAGTGCCGGTGGGGCTTGCCATTCGGCGATCGGTGGATCTGCTCGTGGGCATGTACGCCATCTCCGTGGCCGGTGGTGCCTACGTCCCGATCGATCCGGATCAGCCGGCCGAGCGCAACGCGCTCGTGTTGGAGACCGCAGCTCCGCTGTGCGTGCTGACATCCGGTGCCGTCGGTCCGGAGATCTCCTCTGCAGCCACGGTCGTCGATCTGACACAGCTCGATCTCGCGAGCTTCTCGCCCGCGCCGGTGGATGCCTCGGAGCGCTCGGGTGTGCTTTCCGCCGACAACACCGCTTACGTCATCTTCACGTCCGGCTCCACCGGACGCCCCAAGGGCGTTGCGGTCTCGCACGGTGCCGTCGTCAACCAGTTGAACTGGTTGCGTGCGGAGTACGGCCTCGACGAGACCGATGCGGCGCTGCTCAAGACCGCAGCGACGTTCGACCTGTCGGTGTGGGAGTTCTGGTCGCAGCTGACCTCGGGTGGACGACTCGTCGTCGCGAATCCGGAGGGGCATCGCGATCCCGATTACCTGCTCACGCTGGTCCGTCGACACTCGGTGACGACGTTGCATCTGGTCCCGTCGATGTTGTCGATGCTCGGCACCGTTGCCGCGGGCGAACTGTCACCCGATCTGCGACGCGTCCTGGCCATCGGCGAAGCGCTACCCGCGGCGGTTGCGCAGGATTTCCGGCGGCACAACGGTTCTGCCGAGCTGCACAATCTCTACGGCCCGACCGAGGCAGCGGTGTCGGTGACCTCGCATCCGGTCACCGATGCCGACACCGTCGCCGTGCCGATCGGCGTGCCCGAGGCCAACACCGCCGTGTTCGTGCTGGACTCTCGCCTGCATCCGGTTCCGGCCGGGGTCACCGGAGAGCTCTACCTCGCGGGCACGCAACTCGCGCGGGGATACTTCGGGCGAGCAGACCTCACCGCGGAACGGTTCGTGGCCAATCCGTTCGACGCGAACGGAACGCGGATGTATCGCACGGGCGATCTCGTGCGGTGGCGGGTTCCGCTCGTCGACGGCGAACCGGCAGCGGCCCGCCTCGAGTACATCGAGCGTGCCGACTTCCAGGTCAAGATCCGCGGATTCCGCATCGAACTCGGTGAGATCGAGGCAGCCCTGCGCGCTCAGACAACGGTGGCCGACACCGCCGTCGTGGTGCACAGCGGCGAATCGATGGGGGATCAGCTGGTCGCCTACGTCGTCGGGCAGTCCGGGGCGGTACTCGACGTGGCGAGTGTCGAAGCCGAACTCGCTCGCGCCGTGCCGTCGTACATGGTTCCGGCAGCGTTCGTCGTCCTCGATGCCCTGCCGCTCAACGCAAACGGCAAACTGGATCGACGGGCCCTTCCGGCACCGCAGTTCGAGGTTGCCGAGTTCCGGGCCCCGGTCACTCCGATCGAGGAGATCGTCGCGTCCACCGTGGCGGAACTGCTCGGCCTCGACCGCGCCGGACTCGACGACGACTTCTTCGCGCTCGGTGGAAACTCATTGGTCGCAACACAATTGGTCTCGAGGTTGGGTCAGGCGCTCGACGCTCAGATTCCGGTGCGAGCAGTGTTCGCGGCGTCCACCGTCGCGGGCCTGGCCGCCCACATCGCCCCGCTCGTCGGTGGCGGTGCGCGCCGAGAACTGACCGTCCGAGAGCGACCCGATCTGCTTCCGCTCTCGATCGCTCAGGAAAGAATGTGGACGATCAACCGGATCGACCCCGGTTCCTCGGCCTACAACATCCCGGTCGCGGTCCGGTTGACCGGCGAGCTCGACATCGACTCCCTGCGCGGGGCATTCGACGACGTTCTCGGACGCCACGAGATTCTGCGCACGGCGTACCCCGACTCGGTGGACGGGCCGGTCCAGCAGATCGGTTCCGTCGCCGAGGTAGGAATCGAGCTGACGCCCGAGCAGGTGGAACCGGATGCGGTGATCTCCCGCCTGATCGAAACCCTCGGTGCCGGGTTCGACGTCACGAAGTCGGTTCCGGTGCGGGCTGCTCTGCTGCAGGTCGGCGAGAACGAACACGTACTGGCCGTGGTGGCCCACCACATCGCCGCCGACGGCTTCTCGATGGGTCCGCTGATCCGGGATGTCATGGTGGCCTACACCGCTCGGGTTGCGGGGGAGATGCCGGCATGGACGCCGCTACCGGTCCAGTACGCCGACTTCGCGCTGTGGCAGCGTGAGGTGCTCGGCAGCGAGAGCGATCCCGACAGTCCGCTCGCGAAGCAGCTCGCGTACTGGACGACCGAGTTGGCGGGAGCACCGGAACAGTTGGCGCTCCCGCTGGATCGACCGCGGCCGCCTCGCCCGACGATGCAGGGTGCCTCGTACGATTTCTCGTTCGGCACCGACATCGCATCGGCGATCGAGAAGATCGCTCGCGAACACTCCGCGACGACGTTCATGGTGGTGCACAGCGCCTTCGCCGTGCTGCTCTCGAGGCTGAGCAACTCATCCGACATCAGCATCGGCACACCCACTGCAGGTCGCGGCGAACAGCAACTCGACGAGCTCGTCGGCATGTTCGTCAACACGCTCGTGTTGCGCACTCGACTGAACCAGAGCGGTACGTTCGTCGAGCTGTTGCAGCAGGCCAAGGACAAGGATCTGGCGGCGTTCGGTCACGCTGACGTCCCCTTCGAGCGACTCGTCGACGCACTGGGCCGGGCGCGATCGAGTGCCTACACTCCGCTGTTCCAGGCGATGTTGACGTTCCAGAACCACGTGACCGGAACGTTCGAGCTGCCGGGTCTGCAGGTGCAGGCCTTGCCCGCGGGCGAGGACCAGGCCAAGTTCGATCTGCAGCTGACCGCCGTCGAACGATTCGACGACACCGGGGCACTGCGCGACATCGAGGCGACGTTCACCTACGCAACGGCGATCCTCGACGAGTCGTCGATCGCGACCTTCGCCGATCGGTTGCTGCGAATTCTGAACGCCGTCGTGTCGGATCCGGACGTGGTGCTGCGGTCGATCGACATCCTCTCCGACGAGGAGAAGGCGGAGTTCGCACCGCGAACCAAACCCAAGACGGTGGACGATCTGCCCGAACTGGTTGCCCGGGCAGCGACCGTCGCACCCGATGCGGTGGCCATCGAACACGAATCGACAACGGTCGATTTCGCTGCTCTGCACGCCAAACTGGCGCAGATGTCGGCAACGATGGGCTCTGCGATGAAGCCGCAGGCTCTGGTGACGGTCACGCTGTCGGCACTGATTCCGGGTATCTTGCCCGCCCTCGGTGCGGAGGGGCTGACCGCCGCTCTGGCATCGTTGATCGAACGGGCGGAGTCGGTGATCGCGTCGTCGTGACGAATGCCGAGTTCGCCGGTTGTGCACGTGGATCGATCAGGAGGAAAAGTTAGATGGCGGTAGGACGTCGAAGCGATGCAGCTCTGACGGTCGAGGACCTTCCGCGCTTGGTTCGGAGCGTTGCAGCGGTCGAACCCGACCGCGTGGCTCTCACGCACCTCGGTACGGAATTGACCTACGCCCGCCTGGACGAGGAGATCACCACCCTCGACGCGGCCATGGGAGGCGTCCTCGGCCCCGACGCGCTGGTCCCGGTCGTGCTGTCCAACACCCTCGCGGGCCTGATCGAGGCCACCGAAGGTGGTCTGGACTCGGTCGTGTCGACCGTCGTCACCGATGCTGTGTCCGTTCTCGGTGCCGACGATTCGACGTCGAGTTCTGCCGATCCCGAAGCCACCACGCTGTACGCTCTGTTCGCCGATCAGGCCGAGCGCACCCCGGACGCACCTGCGCTGGTCTTCGGCGACGAGACTCGCACCTACGCCGAGTTCGCCGCTTCCGTCGAGCGTCTCGCCAGGGTACTGATCGCACAGGGTGTCGGCCCCGATTCAGCGGTGGGACTGTCGATCCGTCGATCGTTCGATCTGCTGGTGGGCATGTACGCGATCTCCGCAGCAGGCGGAGCATACGTTCCGCTGGACCCGGATCATCCGGTCGATCGACTCGGGTACGTTCTCGACATCGCGAACCCGGTCCTGGTTCTGACGACCACGACGGACATGCCTCGGTTGCCCGAGGGCACCGTCACCGTTCTCGTCGACGACGTCGACCTGACCGAGGTGCCGGAAGGGCGGATCACCGATGCCGACCGGCGCGGAGCCCTGACCGAGGACGACCTCGCCTACGTCATCTTCACCTCCGGTTCGACGGGACGTCCGAAGGGCGTGGCGGTGAGCCACCGGGCCATCGTCGCCAACATCTCCTGGCGTCAGCGCGAATATGCGATGAGCACCGACGACGTCGTGCTGCAGAAGACACCGTTCACGTTCGACGTATCGGTGTGGGAGTTCTTCTGGCCGTTGCAGATCGGTGCCACGCTCGTGATCGCCGAGCCCGAGGGCCACCGCGACCCCGCCTACCTCGCCCGCATCATCGGCGAGCGCAGCGTGAGCGTGACGCACTTCGTCCCGTCCATGCTCTCGGTGTACGTCGCCGAACCCACTGCTGCGCAGGCCCATTCACTCCGAATGGTGTTCGCCTCCGGCGAGGCACTCCCGGCGCGCACAGTCAACGCGTTCCACTCCATCTCGAACGCGGAACTGCACAATCTGTACGGGCCGACGGAAGCGGCCGTCGACGTCACGTACTACCGAACCCAACAGGTGGAAGAAGCCTCGGTTCCCATCGGCACCGCCGTCGACGACACCGACCTGTACGTGCTCGACGAAGGACTGCGGCGATCGCCCCGCGGAGTCGAGGGTGAGCTCTATCTCGCGGGCGTGCAGCTCGCTCGCGGATACCTCGGACGCACCGACCTGACCGCCGACCGGTTCGTGGCCGACCCGTTCGGTGAGCCGGGTGACCGCATGTACCGCACCGGCGACCTGGTGCGCCGACGCGGCGACGGCCTCATCGAGTACATCGGGCGCACCGACTTCCAGATGAAGCTGCGCGGCCTGCGCATCGAGCTGGGCGAAATCGAATCGGCGCTGCTCGGCGAGCCCGAGGTGACTCAGGCGGCCGTGCTGCTCCATTCGTCCGAGCAGTCGGAACAGCAGCTCGTCGGATACGTCGTCAGCACCGATCCCGATCTCGATCACGACGGCCTCGCGGACGCCGTGCGACGGCGCATGCCGGAGTACATGGTGCCGTCGGTGTTCGTCGTCCTGGACGAGTTTCCGCTGAACGCGAGCGGCAAACTCGACCGAAAAGCGCTGCCTGCACCCGATTTCGCATCGCAGGTGCAGGAATACCGAGCACCGAGCACCGAGACCGAGACCGCGTTGGTCTCGATCTTCGAGACCGTGCTCGGTATCGAACGCATCGGTGTCGACGACGACTTCTTCGCACTCGGCGGCAACTCCCTCAACGCCACCCGCGTGATCGCGCGGGTCAACGCCGAACGTGGTTCGGCCGTCGACGTCCGTGCCTTCTTCGACGCTCCCACCGTTGCCGAACTCGCCGCGGCCGTGGACGCGTCGGATTCGACCGGCCACCGCATTCCGTTGACCGCGCAGCCGGATCACGACCACGTCCCGCTGTCGCTGGCTCAGCAGCGCATGTGGTTCCTCAACAGATTCGAGCCCGAATCCGCCGTCAACAACATCCCGGTGGCCCTGACCCTGTCCGGTGCACTCGACCTCACGGCGCTGCGTGCCGCGCTCGCCGACGTTCTCGATCGGCACGAGTCGCTGCGCACCGTGTTCCCGGACCGCGACGGTGTCGGCTACCAGCACGTACTCCCATCCGATTCGGCCACAGTCGAACTGGAGATCTCGGCGGCGGACGAGGCGGAGCTTCCCGCCACCCTGCTCGAGTTCGCTCTACGCCCGTTCGACCTGTCGGTGCAGCTACCCTTCCGGACATTGCTGCTCGCGTTGTCGGACACCGAGCACGTGCTCGCGTTCGTGGTCCACCACATCGCCGCCGACGGATTCTCCATGGGTCCGCTCACTCGCGACGTGGTGACGGCCTACGTTGCCCGCTCGAACGGCCACGATCCGCAGTGGACTCCGCTCGAGGTGCAGTACGCCGACTTCACGCTGTGGCAGAGAAAGGTTCTCGGCAACGAGGACGACCCCGAGTCGGTGCTCTCGGCTCAGCAGGAATATTGGCGCGGACGCCTCGGCGGAGCGCCCGACCAACTGGAACTGCCGACCGACCGGCCCCGTCCTGCCGTCGCCACCACCCGAGGTGGCACGTACAAGTTCGAGATCGATGCAGACCTGGTTCTCTCGCTCGAGAAGCTCGGCCGCGCACACGGTGCGACCACCTTCATGGTCGTGCACGCCGCACTGGCGATTCTGCTCGCCAAACTCTCTGCCAGCGAGGACATCTCGATCGGCACACCGGTGGCCGGACGTGGCGACGCAGTGCTCGACAACGTCATCGGTATGTTCGTCAACACCCTGGTTCTGCGCACCGCCGTCGAATCGGACGCGACGTTCGAGGACTTCCTGCGTGAGGTGAGAGGCGTCGACCTCGCGGCGTTCTCGCACGCCGACGTACCGTTCGAGAAGCTGGTCGATGCGTTGGCTCCGGCGCGGTCGCAGGCCCGCCATCCGCTGTTCCAGGTGATGCTCACGTTCCAGAATCTCGACCAGACCTCGGTGGAGATCCCGGGTCTTCGCGTTGCCGCACTCGACTACGAGGCGGATCTGGCGAAGTTCGACCTGCAGGTGACGTTGTGGAATTCGATTGCCGCAGAAGGCGAGCCGTCGGGTCTGACCGTGGCGCTGACCTACGCCGCCGACCTCTTCGACGAATCCACCATGGCCGAATTCGGTCGGCGGTTCGAGCGGATTCTGGCAGCGATCACCGACTCGCCCACGGCCACGATCGGTGACATCCACCTGATCGACCCGGCCGAGCGTACGTCTGTTCTCGCGCTCGGTGCCGGAGAGCCGTCCGAAATCGATTCGGGCACAACGCTGGTCGACCTGTTCGATCGTCAGGTGGCCGAGACTCCGGATGCGCAGGCGTTGGTGTTCGAGGGTGAGCGGTTGACGTATGCGGAGTTCGCGGGGCGTGCGAATCGTCTTGCGCGACTTCTGGTGTCGGTGGGGGTTGGTCCTGATTCGCTGGTGGGGCTCGCGATCGGGCGGAGTCTGGACCTGTTCGTGGGTATGTACGCGATCGTGAAGGCCGGTGCGGGATACGTGCCGATCGATCCGTCGCAGCCGGCGGATCGCAACGAGTACATCGTGGCGACGGCGGCTCCGGTTCGGGTGTTGTCGACGACGCGTGATCATGTGCAGTTCGCGGGGGTCGAGACGGTCGACATCGACACTGTCGATGTGTCGGGTCTGTCGCCGTTGCCGTTGTCCGATGCCGAGCGCACGGCACCGTTGCGGGCGTCGAATCTCGCGTACGTGATCTTCACGTCGGGTTCGACGGGTCGTCCGAAGGGTGTGGGGGTTTCGCACGAGGCGATCGTGAATCGGTTGTTGTGGATGCAGCACGAGTACGGGTTGACCGCCGGGGATGTGGTGTTGCAGAAGACTCCGTCGACGTTCGATGTGTCGGTGTGGGAGTTCTTCTGGGCGTTGCAGAACGGTGCGTCGGTGGCCATCGCTGTTCCGGATGGTCATCGGGATGCGTTGTATCTGCTCGATGTGATTGCTCGTGAGCATGTGTCGGTGGTGCACTTCGTGCCGTCGATGATGTCGGTGTTCGTACCCGAAGCTCGGCGCGCACCGCACGCTGCCGAATCGCTCCGCCTGGTCTTCGCCTCCGGCGAAGCGCTTCCCCCCACGACAGCGCATGCGTTGCGCGCTGCCCTGCCACAACTGTCACTGCACAACCTGTACGGCCCCACCGAGGCTGCGGTCGACGTGACCTATCACGCGGTCACGGACGAGGACTCGGAAGTCATGCCCATCGGTGCGCCGGTGTGGAACACCTCTGTCTACGTACTCGACTCGCACCTGGTTCCGGTACCGGCAGGGGTGACCGGCGAGCTCTATCTCGCAGGCACCCAGCTGGCCCGCGGCTACGTGGGACGCCCCGACCTGACCGCGGACCGCTTCGTCGCGGATCCGTTCGGACCCGGGGGTTCTCGGATGTACCGCACCGGTGACGTGGTGCGGTGGCTCCCCGATGGTGAACTGGAATACATCGGTCGGTCGGACTTCCAGGTGAAGCTGCGTGGCCTGCGTATCGAACTCGGCGAGATCGAATCGGCATTGCTGGAACTGTCCGGCATCGAGCAAGCGGTGGTGCTGGTCCGTCGAGACCAGCTGGTGGGCTACGTCGTTCCCGCCGACGGACCGGTCGACCACAGCCAGGTCCTCGGGGCGCTGCGTGAACGATTGGCCGAGTACATGGTTCCGGCCGCACTGGTCGAACTGGCCGAGTTCCCACTCGGTGCCAGTGGCAAGCTCGACCGAAAAGCGCTGCCGGATCCGCACTTCCAGGCGACCGAGTACCGGGCTCCGACGAATCCCATGGAGGAGATCGTCGGCGAGGTGTTCGCTGCCGTTCTCGGCATCGACCGCATCGGCGTCGACGACGACTTCTTCGCCCTCGGCGGAAACTCGCTCGTCGCAACCCGGGTCGCCTCGCGGCTGGGTACCGAGTTGCGCACGACCGTGCCCGTCCGCGTGATGTTCGAGGCCAGTACCGTTGCGGCCCTGGCGGCAGCATTGGAAAGCCATGTCGGAAACGGGACTTCGGCACCGTTGGTGCCGCAGGAGCGCCCCGAGCAGATCCCGCTCTCTCTGGCACAGCAGCGGATGTGGTTCCTGAACCGCTTCGAGCCCGAATCCGCCGTCAACAACATTCCGGTGGCCATCCGGCTCTCCGGTGCGCTGAACGTCTCCGCGCTGCAGTCCGCAGTCACCGATGTCCTCGACCGACACGAAGCGCTGCGCACCGTGTACCCGAGCGTGGACGGCACCGGGCACCAGGTGGTCCTGTCCGCCGCGTCCGTCGCACCGGACCTGACCCCGATCGCCTCCTCGGCGGAACAGGTGATCGGCGACCTCGTCGCCTTCGCGTCCGAGGGCTTCGACGTGACGGAGTCGGCTCCGTTGCGCGCCAAGCTCTTCCGAATCTCGGACGACGAGTACGTGCTCGTGTTCGTGGTACACCACATCAGCGCCGACGGTTGGTCGATGGGTCCGCTGACCCGCGACGTCATGACTGCGTACGTGGCCCGAGTGGCCGGAGACTCTCCCGCGTGGACACCACTGGCGGTGCAGTACGCCGACTTCGCCGTATGGCAGCGTGACGTTCTCGGAGACGACACCGAACCGGGCAGCCTGATGGCAACGCAGGCCGACTACTGGCGTACTGCACTGGCGGATCTGCCGAGCGAGCTGACCTTGCCGTACGACCGGCCCCGTCCGGCGGTGCAGTCGTACGAGGGCGGGCGATTCCAGTTCGACATCGATGCCGAGGTGCACGAGTCGCTGACCGAGCTGGCCAAGTCGACCGGAACCACGTTGTTCATGGTCGTCCACGGTGCCCTCGCCCTGTTCCTGGCGCGGATGTCGACCTCCGACGACGTCGCCGTCGGTACGGCCGTGGCCGGACGAGGCGAGGCAGTACTCGACGACGTGATCGGCATGTTCGTCAACACGTTGGTGCTGCGCACGAAGGTCGACCGAAGCCGAGGATTCACCGAACTGCTGGCACAGATCCGTGACGTGGACCTCGAGGCGTTCGCGCACGCGGACATCCCGTTCGAGCGACTGGTCGATCTGCTCGAGCCCGAACGGTCGACGGCGCGTCATCCGCTGTTCCAGGTGGCGATCGCCTTCGAGAACCTCCCGCCGAGCCACTTCGAGCTTCCGGGACTCACGGTCTCCGCCGTGGACGTCGAGGTCGACACCGCCAAGTTCGACCTGTCGTTGACCCTGCACGAGAAGCCCGGTGGAGCCGGTCTCGCGGCCAGCTTCGTCTATGCGCGGGATCTGTTCGACGAGAAGACGATCGAAGTGTTCTCGCGCCGATTCCGGTGGTTGCTCGACGCGGTTGCCACCACACCGGACGTTCCGGTCGGCGACCTGTCGATTCTCTACGACGACGAGTACGACCGCCTCACACACGTGCACGGTGACGACGTGCTGGCCGGCGGCACCCTGGCCGAGATACTCACGGCCGGAGCCGCCCTCGATCCGTCGGCCGTGGCCATCAGGTACGAGGGACGATCGATCTCCTACGCCGAACTCGACGCGACCTCCTCCCAGCTCGCCCGCGTTCTCATCGAACGCGGTGCGGGCCCCGAATCCGTTGTGGCACTGGCATTTCAACGCTCCTACCTCATGGTGCTGGCGGTGTGGGCAGTGGCGAAGTCGGGTGCGGCCCACCTGCCCGTCGATCCCACGTATCCGGAGGACCGAATCGGGCACATGATCGCCGACTCCGGTGCCATGCTCGGTCTGACCACCAGCGCGCATTCGGATGCGCTGTCCGCCGGACACCCGAGTCTTCCGTGGTCGAGCCTCGACGACGACGAGTTCGTGGCCGAGGTCCGCACGCGGTCCGCCGAGCCGGTCACCGACGCCGACCGACTGCGGCCCGTCACGTTCCAGAACCCGGCCTACGTCATCTACACCTCCGGCTCGACGGGTAAGCCGAAGGGCGTCGTCGTCACACACGCCGGACTCGGCGGTGTTCTCGATGCAGCAACCGACCTGTACCACCTGAAGCCGGCCTCGAGGTTCCTGCACGTCTGCTCGCCCAACTTCGATCCTTCGGTCCTGGAGTGGATGGCAGCGTTCTCCGTCGGCGCGACGTTGGTGGTCGTACCGGCATCGATTCTCGGCGGCACCGAGCTGTCCGAACTGCTGAAGGCGGAGAAGGTCACCCACACCATCATCACCCCGGCAGTTCTGGGCACGATGGATCCGCACGGTATCGACTCGCTCGAAGTGCTCTCGGTCGGCGGCGATGTGACCACTCCCGAACTGCTCGCCCGATGGGCACCGGGCCGAAAGTACTTCAACGGATACGGGCCGACCGAGACGACGATCATCTCGAGCTTCGCCGAGTTGACGCCCGGCGCACCGATCACCATCGGTCGACCCATCCACGGCATGTCCGTGCTCATCCTCGATTCCCGACTCGAACCGGTTCCGACCGGTGTCGCGGGTGACCTCTATCTGTCGGGCGGTGCGCTCGCTCGCGGCTATCTCGGTAGGCCCGGTCTGTCTTCCGAGCGCTTCGTGGCCAACCCGTACGGCATCGACGGCGCACGGATGTACCGCACCGGCGACGTGGTGCGGTGGACGGACGATCTGCAGCTGCAGTTCGTGGGACGTACCGATTTCCAGGTGAAGGTGCGCGGATTCCGTATCGAGCTCGGCGAGATCGACTCGGCGCTCGCCGCCGATCCCAGCGTCGATTTCGCAGTGACGGTGGGTCATCTGCTTCCCTCCGGCGTCACGACTCTCGTGTCCTACGTTCTGCCCGTGCGCGGCAGCGTGATCGATGTCGAGGAACTCGCCGCCTTCGTCGGAAAGTCGCTGCCGGGGTACATGATTCCGGCGTCCATCGTGGTTCTCGATGCGATCCCGCTGACCCCGGTCGGCAAGCTCGACCGGACCGCACTACCTGCCCCGGTGTTCGAGGCCGGTCGGTTCAGGGCACCCACCACCGCGGTCGAGGAGACCGTCGCGGATGTGTTCGCCGGTGTGCTCGGTATCGACCGGGTGGGGCTCGACGACGACTTCTTCGCACTCGGCGGAAACTCGCTGATCGCAACGCAGGTCGTCTCGCGGCTCGGCGCGGCTCTGGACACCGTGGTGCCGGTACGGGCCCTCTTCGAGAGCCCGACCGTTGCGGCGCTGGCGGCGCACGTGGAGACAGCCGTCGGATCCGGTTCCAGGGCGACACTGGCACCGAGACCGCGTCCGGAACGCCCGCCGCTGTCGTCGGCCCAGCAGCGCTACTGGTTCCTGAACCGGTTCGACACCACGTCGTCGGTGGACAACATCCCGTTCGCGGTGCGGCTGTCGGGTGACCTCGACGTCGCGGCGTTGCACTCGGCCGTTCTCGACGTTCTCGAACGTCACGAATCGCTGCGGACGCAGTACCCCGATTCGCCCGAAGGCCCGTACCAGCAGGTACTTCCGGCCGCCGAGGTCTCCCTGGACCTGACCGTCCGCGACCTGTCCGCCGGTGAGCAGGACGATGTCGCGGCGGTCGTCGGGGAATTCTTCCGACGCGGCTTCGACGTCACCGCCGAGGTGCCGGTCGATGCCCGACTGTTCCGCGTCGCCGATGCCGAGTACGTTCTGGCATTCGTCGTCCACCACGTCTCGGCGGACGGTGCCTCGATGGGCCCGTTGGCAGTGGACATCATGACTGCGTACACCGCGCGCTCGACCGGTAGCGCACCGGACTGGGAACCGCTCCCCGTGCAGTACGTCGACTTCGCCTTGTGGCAGCGTGACGTGCTCGGTTCCGAATCCGATCCCGATTCACTTGCCGCCCGGCAGGTTTCGTTCTGGAAGCAGGCTCTGGCCGAGCTGCCGGATCAGCTGGCGCTTCCCGCCGATCGCCCACGCCCGCCGAGCCAGAGCTTCCGTGGCGACACGGTGCGTTTCACCGTCGACGCGGGACTGCACGAGGGTCTCGCCGAACTTGCACGCGCACATCGGTCCACGCTGTTCATGGTCGTGCACTCGGCGTTCGCGGTGTTCCTGGCCAAGCTCTCCGGTTCCGAGGACATCGCCATCGGCAGCCCCATCGCCGGCCGCGGCGAGCGTGCCCTCGATCCCATGATCGGAATGTTCGTCAACACGTTGGTGTTCCGGTCGACGGTCGAGCCGTCGATGACGTTCGAGGAGCTGCTCGCGCAGTCGCGCGAGCGTGACCTGTCCGCATTCGCGCATGCGGACGTGCCGTTCGAGCGCCTCGTCGAGGTGCTCAACCCGGTCCGTTCGACCGCCCGCAACCCGTTGTTCCAGATCGGCCTGAGTTTCCAGAACCTCGCCGATTCGACGTTCGAGCTCCCCGGGCTGACGGTCAGTGCGGTCGACGCCGACACGACGACGGCCAAGACCGATCTGCAGCTGTCGATATCGGACCAGTACGAATCGGACGGTTCACCGGCCGAGTTGGCGGCCGAATTCAGTTACGCCACAGACCTGTTCGACCGATCGACCATCGACGGTTTCGTCGAGCGATTCGTCGAGGTGCTGCGGGCCGTGGCGAACGACCCCTCGGTCGTCGTCGGGGATCTCGATGTCCTCACTGCGACCGAACGCAACACCATCGTGCACGAATGGAACGACACCGCGCATCCGGTCGACTCCGATCCGACCCTGGCGGCACTGTTCGACCGTCGGGTGCAGGCGGACCCCGACGCGATCGCGCTGATCGACGCGCGGCAATCGCTGACCTACCGTGAGTTCGACGCACGGATCAACCGGCTTGCGCGGGTCTTGATCGCTTCGGGGGTCGGCCCCCAGGTGACCGTGGCCCTGGCGATCCGCAGGTCCGTCGAGTTGCTGGTGGCCATGTACGCAGTCACCAAGGCCGGCGGCGCGTATGTGCCGATCGACCCCGATCAGCCCGCGGAGCGGAACACCTACATCCTCGAGGTCGCCGCTCCGGCGCTGGTGCTCAGCACCGCCGGTGTCGACATCGACACCGCAACGGTGCCGGTCGTGTCGATCGACACCGACCCCAGGCTGCACGATTCGGATGCGGCGTTGTCCGATGCGCCCGTCACCGACGCCGAGCGCATCGCTCCGCTGCGCGCCGCCAACACCGCGTACGTCATCTTCACGTCCGGATCGACCGGTCGACCCAAGGGCGTCGCGGTGAGCCACCGCGCGATCGTCAACCAGTTGCTCTGGCAGGCAGAGCATTACGGAATCGACAGCACCGACCGGGTGCTGCTCAAGACCGCAGCGACGTTCGACCTGTCCGTCTGGGAATTCTGGGTGGCGACGATCTCCGGCGGTGCCGTCGTGATCGCCGAGGCCGGTGCACAGGGTGATGCGGCCTATCTGGTGGACCTGATCGCCGAACGATCGGTCACCACGCTGCACACCGTGCCCTCCGTGCTCGACGCCCTCGTCGCCGCGTCGGCGGGATCACTTCCCAAGAGTCTGAAGAGGATCCTGGCGATCGGTGAGGCGCTTCCGGTGGCGACCGCAGACCGCGCACTGCGTGCCTCCACCGCGCGACTGGACAACCTGTACGGCCCGACGGAAGCCGCTGTGTCGGTGACCGCACATCGCGTCGCCCGGACGACCGGCACCTCCGTACCCATCGGTGGACCCGAATGGAACACCCGGGTCTACGTCCTGGACTCGCGCCTGGCACCGGTACCGGTTGGCGTGGCAGGCGAGCTCTATCTCGCGGGCGTGCAGCTGGCCGAGGGCTACGTCGCTCGGCCGGACCTGACCGCGGAGCGCTTCGTGGCCGACCCGTTCACTCCGGGCGGACGGCTGTACCGCACCGGCGACCTCGTCACCTGGCGCAAGGACGGCCAACTCGAGTACGTCGGCCGAACCGACTTCCAGGTCAAGATCCGTGGATTCCGCATCGAACTCGGTGACATCGATGCTGCACTGGGGTCGCTGAGCGAGGTCGGCGACGTTGCGGTGCTTGCACTCGACGACACCGGACTCGGCGCCCGGCTCGTGGCCTACGTCGTGCCCGCTGCCGGTGCCACGGTGGACCCCGACGGGCTGCGCTCGGCTCTGTCCGGCCGGCTGCCGTCGTACATGGTTCCGTCGGCTTTCGTGATCCTCGATGCATTGCCTCGCAACGCCAACGGGAAGCTGGACCGAAAAGCGTTGCCGGAGCAGCAGTTCGAGACCGTACAGTTCCGTGCACCGACCAACCCGGTCGAAGAGGCAGTGGCGACGGTGTTCGCCGAGGTGCTCTCGGTGGAACGCGTCGGTCTGGACGACGACTTCTTCGCGCTCGGCGGCAACTCGCTGATCGCGACCCAGGTGGTCTCCCGACTGGGAGCCGCGCTCGACACTCAGGTGCCGGTGCGATCGATATTCGAGTCGCCGACCGTTCTCTCGCTCGCCCGTGCCGTCGAATCCAAGGTGGGCACCGGTGCGCGACGGGCCCTCACGGCACGTCCGCGGCCCGACGTGGTTCCGCTGTCGATGGCGCAGCAGCGCATGTGGTTCCTGAGCCAGTTCGATCCGACCTCTGCCGTGAACAACATTCCGGTGGCAATTCGGTTGTCCGGCAATATCGATGCCGATGCTCTGTCGAGTGCCGTCCTCGATGTGATCGCACGCCACGAAATTCTGCGCACCGTCTACCCGGAGGTCGACGGACGAGGCAGTCAGGTGGTTCTCGGTACCGCCGAGGCGGGCGTGACGGTGGCCGTCGACGACGTCGATGCCGGCTCCGTGGAGCAGGTCCTGCGAACCTTCGTCTCGGCCGGATTCGACGTGACCCGTGCCGTTCCGGTTCGGGTCCGGATTCTGCGGCTGAGCGAGTCCGAGTACGTACTGGCGTTCGTGGCGCACCACATCGCCGCGGACGGATTCTCGATGGGGCCGCTGACCCGTGACGTGATGCTCGCCTACACCGCCCGCGTAGCGGGAGAGAGTCCGCAGTGGGCACCACTTGCCGTGCAGTACGCGGACTACACCCTGTGGCAGCGGGACGTCCTCGGTTCGGCGGACGACCCCGAGTCGCCACTGGCAGCTCAGTTGGCGTACTGGACGGCGGTCCTCGCGGGAGCGCCGGCGCAGCTCGATCTGGCCACCGACCGTCCACGGCCCGCCGTTGCGTCCTATCGTGGTGCGGCGTACAACTTCTCGATCGATGCGGCCCTGCAGTCGAACATCGCCCGCCTCGCTCGATCCGCCAATGCGACCGACTTCATGGTGGTGCACACCGCCCTGGCCGTGTTGCTGTCGGCGATGGCGGGAACCGACGACGTCACGATCGGAACCCCGGTGGCAGGCCGAGGCGACGCCGATCTGGACGGACTCGTCGGCATGTTCGTCAACACGCTCGCGCTGCGGACCGGGGTGAACGCGGCTGCGTCGTTGCGCGAGCAACTGGCGCTCGTCCGAGACGCCGATCTCGGTGCCTTCGGGCATGCCGACGTGCCGTTCGAGCGGCTCGTCGACGAGCTGGCACCGGACAGGTCTCAGGCCAGGCATCCGATCTTCCAGGTCATGCTGACCTTCCAGAACCTCGAACGGCAGACGTTGACGCTGCCCGAGCTCGTTGTCGAGGGAATAGACCTCGGCAGCGCGTTCGCCAAGTTCGATCTGCAGGTCACACTGTGGGAGAACGTCGACGAATCCGGCGCTCCCGCCGGTATCGACGTCCAATTCGATTACGCCACAGATCTGTTCGACGAGTCGACCATGAGTTCGCTCGCGCGTCGCCTGGTGCGCGTTCTCGGCACTCTCGTCGACGACCCGGATCGCGTGGTCGGTGACGTCGACATTCTCGAGGACGGTGAGCGCTCGCGCGTCCTGGAGGAGTGGAACGCGACCGGGCACGAGGTGCATGCCGCGGCGACGCTGGTGTCTCTGTTCGAGTCCCGGGTTGCGGCGAGCCCGGAGAACATCGCGACGAGCTTCGGCGACGAACGGGTGAGCTATCGCGAGTTCTCGGACCGCGTGAATGCACTGGCGCGAGTTCTCGTCTCGGAAGGGGTGGGCCCGGAAACCGTCGTGGCGACCGCCATGCGGCGATCGGTCGACATGCTGGTGGGCATCTATGCGGTGCTCACCGCCGGTGGTGCCTACGTTCCGGTCGATCCGGATCTGCCCTCCGAACGAATCGGGTACATCCTCGACACCGCAGCACCGGTGGTCCTGCTCACGACCGAGCGAGACGGCGCTGGACTCCGATCCGATGTCACCCGAATCCTGGTCGACGCCGTCGATACCACAGGTGTGTCCGCTGCGCCGATGACCGACGCCGAGCGGATCGCACCGCTGCGGCCCGCCGACATCGCCTACGTCATCTTCACGTCCGGATCGACCGGTCGCCCCAAGGGTGTCGCGGTGAGCCACGAGTCGATCGTCAACCGATTGCTGTGGATGCAGGCGGAGTACTCACTCACCGAGAGCGACAAGGTGTTGCAGAAGACGCCGGTCACGTTCGACGTGTCGGTGTGGGAGCTGTTCTGGCCGTTGCAGATCGGTGCCGAGCTCGTGATCGCCGAACCCGACGGTCATCGGGATCCGATCTACCTGGTGAACACCGTCGCCGAACGCGGTATCACCGTTGCCCACTTCGTGCCCTCGCTGCTCGCGGTGTTCGCCGCCGCCGACGGCGTCTCGAACTGCACCGGTTTGCGTGCGGTCTTCGCCTCCGGCGAGGCGCTGCCTGCCTCGGTCGCCTCGGCCCTGCGCGCTGCACTGCCGACCACCGAGCTGCACAACCTGTACGGCCCGACCGAGGCCGCAGTCGACGTGACATACCACCGCGTGGTGCCGGCCGACGTCGCGTCGGTCCCCATCGGCGCTCCGGTCTGGAACACCCGAGTCACCGTGCTCGATGCACGCCTGCACCCGGTTCCGGTCGGGGTACCCGGGGAGCTGTATCTCGCCGGGGTTCAACTCGCCCGTGGATATCTGGGGCGGGCGGACCTCACCGCAGACCGGTTCGTCGCCGACCCGCACGGCACTGCCGGGTCGAGGATGTACCGCACCGGAGACCTGGTTCGGTGGACCGCCGACGGTGAGCTCGAATACCTCGGTCGCACCGACTTCCAGGTCAAGCTGCGCGGACTGCGGATAGAGCTGGGCGAGATCGAGGCCGCGCTGACGGCACACCCGTCCGTCGACCAGGCGGTGGTCCTCGTGCGTCGGACGCCGTCGGCCGGTGAAATCCTGGTGGGCTACCTCGTGCCCGCTGCCGGGGCGACGATCGACGCCGACGCGGTCACCGCTGCCGTCGCCGCATCGGTGCCCGAGTACATGGTTCCCGCCGGTCTCGTGACTCTCGACGCCTTGCCGCTCGGCCCGAACGGCAAGCTCGACCGACGAGCACTACCGGAACCGGAGTTCGGACGCGACGCCGAATACCGCACCGCCAGTACCGATACCGAACGCATCATCGCGGAGGTCTTCGCGGACGTGCTCGGGCTCGACACCGTCGGCGTCGACGATTCGTTCTTCGCGCTCGGGGGCGACAGTATCGTCTCCATCCAGCTGGTCTCCCGCGCGAAGGCGCGGGGAATCCAATTCGGGCCACGAGATGTGTTCGAGCGCAAGACCGTCGCGGGTCTCGCCGAGATCGCGGTGACCGTCGGCGAAGGCAGCGACGCGGTCGTGCTCGAGGAACTCGACGGCGGTGGAATCGGCTGGATGCCGTTGCCGCCGTTCGGTGCCGCACTGATGGAGCGCAGTGGGGGCCGGTCGCGCTTCCACCAGGCCGTCACGCTCGAACTGCCGATCGGCATAGACCGAGCCGGAATTCTCGCGACGCTGAACGCCGTGATCGATCGACACGACGTGGTGCGCTCCACCCTGGTCCACGACGACCGTGGGTGGGGGCTCGACGCTGCGGCACCGGGGAGTGTCGACGCGGGCTCATTGCTGACTGTGGCCGACACGGATTCCGCTGCAACGGCATTCGATTCCGCTGTCGGAACCCTCGACCCCGAGGCCGGGCGCATGCTGGCCTTCGTGTGGGTCGATCACGGTCCCACCGAAGCAGGCACGCTCTCCGTCATCGCCCATCACCTCGTGATCGACGGAGTGTCCTGGCGAATCCTGATCCCCGACTTCGTCTCCGCGTGGGCACAGTTGTCCGCGGGAGCGAACCCGGCTCTTCCCGAGGTGGGAACGTCGATGCGGCGGTGGACGCATGCGTTGGTCGATGCGGCCTCGAGCCAGGCGCGCCTGGCGGAACTGCCGATGTGGCGTCGGATCGCCGACACCGAGGACCCCGTTCTCGGCGAGCGTCCCTTCGATCCTGCACTCGACGTCGTTGCCACCCTCGACAGGGTCGATGTCGAACTGACACCCGAGGTGACCCGCAGTCTGTTGACGACCGTGCCGGAGATCTTCCGCGGTGGCGTCGCCGACGGGTTGCTCGCCGGGTTGGCGCTCGCGGTCACGAAACTGCGTGCGGAGCACGGAATGTCGGCACCGGCCACGCTGGTGCAGCTCGAAGGGCACGGCCGCGAGGAAGCAGTGGTGCCGGGAGCCGATCTGGGACGCACCGTCGGCTGGCTGACCAGCCTGTTCCCGGTGCGCCTCGACCTCACCGGTATCGACGTCGATGCCGCATTCGCCGGTGGCCGGCAATTGAGCGAGGCGGTCAAGGCGGTCAAGGAGCAGATGCTGGAGCTGCCCGAGCGAGGAATGGGCTGGGGACTGTTGCGGTACCTCAACCCCGAGACCGCAGCGGAGCTCTCCGAACTCGGCACCGGCCAGATCAGCTTCAACTACCTCGGACGCGTCAACACCGGCGAGGTGCCGGACGAGATGAAGTCGCTCGGATGGCTACCCGCAGCGGACAACGAGCTGTCGGCGGCCGGTGACGCCGACATGGCAGCCAACAAGACCGTCGACATCAATGCCATCGTCCTCGACACCGACGACGGCGGCGTACTGAGTGCGTCGTTCGCATTCCCGACCGGAGCGGTGACCGAGGCGACCGTCGAGCGGCTCGCACAGCTGTGGTCGGACGCGTTGACCGCGCTCGCAGCGCATGCCGAGGCCCCCGGCTCGGGTGGCCTGACGCCGTCGGACGTGCCGCTGGTTCGGCTCTCACAACCCGACATCTCGTCCTTCGAGGCGCGGTACCCGGAGCTGACGGACATCTGGTCTCTGTCGCCGCTGCAGCAGGGACTGCTCTTCCACGCACTGTTCGCGGACGCGTCGATCGACGTCTACACGATGCAGGTGGTGCTCGACCTCGCCGGTGACGTCGACGACGATCGCCTGCACCGCGCGGCGCAGACACTCCTGGACCGGTACGACAATCTACGGACGTCCTTCACCGCGACCGCGGACGGCGAGACGGTGCAGATCGTCCAGCGGAATGTTCGGCTGCCCTGGAACACGATCGATCTGTCCCATCTCGACGGACCCGAACGCGACGCTGCCGTGGCCGACGCTCTGGCCGCGGATCAGCGTCGACACTTCGATGTCTCCACCGCGCCGCTGTTGCGATTCCTGCTCGTCAGGATCACGCCGTCCACGTACAAGCTCGCGATGACCAATCATCACGTGTTGCTCGACGGATGGTCGTTGCCGCTGGTGATGAAGGAACTGTTGTACCTGTACGCGGCGCAGAGCTCCACCGAGTCGCTGCCTCGGGTGCGGACGTATCGCTCGTACCTGGCGTGGCTCGATCAACAGGACCCGGCTGCGTCTCTGAGCGCGTGGACTCGGGCACTGGACGGTGTCGAGGAACCGACCTTCGTCGCTCCGCCGAGTGTCGGACGAGAGATCTCGTCGAGATCGGCCGAGGCGGAGTCGTCGACCGATGTCGAGACCACCGCGGCGCTCGTAGCGCTCGGTGGCAGGCTCGGCGTCACCGTCAACACTCTGGTGCAGGCGGCGTACGGTCTGCTGGTCGCTCACATCACCGGACGAACCGACGTCGTGTTCGGTGCGACGGTTTCCGGTCGCCCCGCAGGTCTGCCGGGCGTGGAGTCGATGATCGGGCTGTTCATCAACACCATTCCGGTCCGAGTGCGATTCGACCCGGCGGAGACGGTGGAGTCGTACCTCGGCCGGATCCAGGGTGAACAAGCAGATCTTCTCGACCATCACCACATGGGGCTGGTCGACATCCAGCGGGCGATCGGCGTCGGCAATCTGTTCGACACGCTGACCATCTTCGAGTCCTACCCGGTGGACGAAGCGCAACTGACGCAACAGGCCGCGGCCATCGACGGCATGACCGTCGAAGGCGTGAGCTCCAACGACAACACCCACTACCCGCTGACGCTGCTCGTCGTGGCCGAGGACCGAATCTCGTTCACGCTCAAGTACATCAGTGATCTGTTCGATCCCGCGTACATCGACTCCGTGCTGGCACGCCTGGTCGGCATACTCGAGACCTTCGTATCCGACACCACGGTCGCGGTCGGCGACATCGATCTACTCGGGGCTCGAGAACGAACCCGCGTGATCGAGACCTGGAACGACACCGCGCACGAGGTCGACGCAGGCGTCATGCTGACCGAGCAGTTCCGGGCCCGAGTGGTCGCGAATCCGGATGCGCCGGCAGTGGTGTTCGAGGACACGACCGTCACGTATGCGGAGTTCTCGGATCGAGTCAATTGCCTCGCGCGACACCTGGTGTCTCTCGGTGTCGGGCCGCAATCGCTCGTCGCACTCGGAATGCGGCGCGGGATCGACCTCATGGTCGGCATCTATGCCGTCCTCGAAGCCGGTGGTGCCTACGTGCCCATCGATCCGGACCACCCCTCGGATCGAATCGAGTACATCCTCGACACCGCGGAGCCGGTCGTCGTCCTCTCCACCAGTGGTGATCGGGCGGGTCTACCCGAGCGTTTCCCGATTCTCGAACTCGACACTCTCGACCTCACCGTTCACGCGACCGGTGCGTTGACCGACGCCGATCGACTGGCACCGGTGCGCCCGGGAAACACCGCCTACGTCATCTTCACCTCGGGATCGACGGGACGACCCAAGGGCGTTGCGGTGTCGCACCGAGCCGTCGTCAACGAGATGGCCTGGATGGTGCAGCAGTATTCGCTCGACGCGAACGATGTCTACATGCAGAAGACTGCAACGACATTCGACGTGTCGCTGTGGGGATTCTTCCTACCGCTCTGGGTCGGTGCAACGGTTGTTCTGGCCACACCGGACGGCCATCGCGATCCCGCGTACGTCGCCGATCGGATCGCTCGGCACGGCGTGACCATCACCGATTTCGTACCGTCGATGCTCACGGTGTTCGCCGCGTACGCCACAGCGGAACAGTGCCGTTCGCTTCGGCACGTGTTCGTGGTCGGCGAAGCGCTACCGCCGGAAACGGTGACCGATTTCCGAGCGATCAGCTCGGCCGGCATTCACAACCTGTACGGGCCGACCGAAGCCGCGGTGACGGTGACGTTCTGGGAGACCAGGCCGGGGGATGTCTCGACGGTTCCGATCGGTGCGCCGGAGTGGAACACCCAGGCCTACGTTCTCGACGGGCGACTGCACCCGGTGGCAGCAGGAACCGCGGGTGAGCTGTATCTGGCGGGCACCCAGCTCGCCGACGGCTATCTCGGCCGCGTCGACCTGACGATGGACCGGTTCGTGGCCAACCCGTTCGCCACCAACGGTGACCGGATGTACCGCACCGGTGACCTGGTCAGATGGCGTCCGGGCCAGGACACGGTCGGGGTGCTCGAGTACATCGGACGCACCGACTTCCAGGTCAAGTTCCGTGGCCAGCGTATAGAACTCGGCGAGATCGAGACCGCGCTGTTGACTCATCCCGACGTCAATCAGGCCACCGCGGTGGTCGCGACGACAGGTGCCGGAGATCAGCTCGTGGGCTACGTCGTTCCCGGGCCGGACCGAACGCTGGACCCGGCCGAGGTGCGCACGTTCGTCGGCGGTGCACTGCCGGCATACATGGTGCCGTCCACGGTGATGGTGCTCTCGGAGTTCCCGCTCAACACCAGTGGCAAGCTGGACCGAAAAGCATTGCCGCAACCAGTGTTCGAGGTCAAGACGTTCCGCGCTCCCGCAACTGCCGTCGAGGAGACGATCGCGCAGATCTACGCCGAACTGCTCGGCGTGGAGCGCGTCGGATCGGACGACGACTTCTTCGATCTCGGCGGCAACTCGCTCATCGCGACCCGGGTCGCCGCACGCGTCGCCGCGGCGCTCGGCAAGAAGGTCGGTGTCAGAGATCTGTTCGAGGCCTCGACCGTTGCCGCGCTCGCAGCTCGGGCCGAATCGCGTATCGACGACGCGAACGACGTGCCGTTGCGGCGACGGGCACCCGGCGGACGGGTTCCGCTCTCGCTCGCCCAGCAGCGCATGTGGGTACTCAACCGACTGGACCCCGATTCCGGGGCGTACAACATGCCGTTGGCCCTGCGTCTTCGAGGTGAACTGGACGTCGCTGCACTGCAGGCTGCGGTGACCTCGACGGTGGAACGCCACGAGTCGCTTCGTACCCGGTATCCGGAGGACACCGATGGTTCGCCCTACCAGGAGATCATGGACGTCGAGGGTGTCGTTCCCGACCTGACGCCCGTCGATGCGCCGAGCGATGCCGACACCGCCGATCGTGTTCGCGCGATGATCCACGGCGGCTTCGATGTCACCGCGGCACCACCGATCCGCGGAGCCCTGTTCCGCACCGGCCCGGACGAGCACGTGTTCGTCATCGTCATGCACCACATCAGTGGGGACGGCGCGTCCATGACGCCCCTGGCCCGCGACGTCATGACCGCTTACCTCGCTGCAGCCTCGGGAAATGCCTACACTCCCGAACCGCTGACGGTGCAGTACGCCGACTTCGCCGTGTGGCAACGTCAGGTCCTGGGATCGGACAGCGATCCCAGCTCGA
This sequence comes from Rhodococcus sp. 06-470-2, assembly GCF_002258235.1. Taxonomy (NCBI): domain Bacteria; kingdom Bacillati; phylum Actinomycetota; class Actinomycetes; order Mycobacteriales; family Nocardiaceae; genus Rhodococcus; species Rhodococcus sp. 06-470-2. The sequence goes on from NZ_NOYB01000047.1 coordinate 107,392, forward strand.
TACTGTCCGAGCAGTTGGCATTCTGGGCGGACGAACTGGCCGGCATCACTCCGGTCGTGTCGCTGCCGTGGGACCGACCTCGGCCTGCCACCGCGACACTGCGCGGGGCCGGATTGAGTACCCAGCTCGACGAATCGACCCACTCCGGGCTCGTCGCCATCGCGCGCGAGAACAACGCCACCCTGTTCATGGTGCTGCACGCGGTACTCGGCGTGTTGTTGTCGAGAATGAGTGGCTCGCGCGACTTCGCGGTCGGCACACCCATCGCCGGCCGCGGGCACGAACAACTCGACGGGCTCGTCGGGATGTTCGTCAACACACTGGCGTTGCGGACGAACGTCGACCCGGACGCCACCTTCGCAGAACTGTTGAACACGCTGCGCGAGAACGACCTTCGGGCGTTCGCCAACTCCGACGTGCCGTTCGAGCGAGTGGTCGACGCCATCGCCCCGGACCGACATGCCGGGTACACCCCGCTGTTCCAGACCGTCCTGTCGGTCGAACCGCACGGCGATGCGCGCTTCGAGCTGCCGAACCTGGTGGTCGAACCCGTGAGCGGCTTCGAGCCGACGGCGAAGTTCGATCTGCAGGTGACGGTGGAGACACAGCACGCCGAAGGGGAGTCGGGGACCGGAACCCTGATCGTGGAGTGGGTGTACGCCGCCGACATCTTCGACGAGTCCACCGTGGCATCGCTGGCAGCCCGATTCACTCGTATCGCCGAGGCCGTGGCGGCAACACCGTCTGCGATCGTCGGAGACATCGACGTACTCGATGCCGCCGAACGAGCGGTGCTGTCCGACGCGCGAGAGACCACGGATACCGGTTCGGCACCGGTTCGATCGGATCTGACACTGCCCCAGGTGCTCACCACCGCGGTCGACACCGATCCCGATGCGCCCGCACTGTCCACGGGCGGTGCCGAGACGACCTACCGTGAGCTCGACGAGCAGTCGTCGCGTCTGGCCCGCCTCCTGATCGACCACGGCGTCGGGCCGGGCGTCGTCGTCGCCGTCGCCATCGTGGACGGGGTTCAGGCCGTCGCGACGCGTTGGGCGGTCGCGAAAGCGGGAGCGGCCCTCGTTCCCGTCGATCCGGCAGATTCGGACGGTACGACCGCGTCGGTCGAGCCGACGGGCGCGACGGTTGCGGTCGTCGACGAAGACGACGTACCGGCATGGGCCGGGTCGATGACGGTCGTCCCACTCGGCCGCACCGACATCGTCGATGCGATCGCCGCCCATTCCCCGCGACCGGTGACCTACACCGATCGGACCGCGGTTCTCGGGCCCGACAGTCCGGCCCTGGTCGGGAACGACGGAACCGTCGTCGATCACGGAACCCTCGCGGCACTGGCGGCGAGAGCCGTCACCGAGTGGTCGGTCGAATACGATTCGCGGCTCGCGGTTCCCGCTCGTTTCGACACCGCTGCGGCGGTGCTGGCCGGAGTGGTCGCGGTGACGGCAGGTGCGGCCCTGATCCTCGATCAGGCGCAGTCGGCCGAGGACGCCGCCGAGATCGTGTCCGCGGAATGGGCGACGCACGCGTTCCTCACCGCAGCAGCGATCGCTGCCCTCGAAGAGTCGGCATCCGACGATCGGGAGGATCTCGTCGCCGTCGTTTCGGTCGACGGTGACCGCCACGAGGCGATGCAGGACGGGATCCCGGTGCACCGTCTGCCTGAACCGATCGGGACGGGCCGACCGATAGGCTGAGGCCAACTGCAACGCCGACCACCGCGTGAACGATCAACCGTGGGGGTGACCGTCGGTCGCCTCCACGGTCGACGGTGCGGCGAAGAACTGGTGAGGAGTCATTGCTTAACATGAGTGCGGATGGATCGACCGGCACACCGTCCGAGTCCGGCGGCCGAGCGGGGGGCCGGCCGGCCCGTCCCAGGCCCACCCGGTCTCGGCCGACGCGTACTCGGCCCGCCCGTACCGTTGCGCTGCCGACTCTGCTGGCGGCCGCGGTGGAGAAGAACCCGGACGGCATCGCTGCCGAATTCGGGGACCGGTCGCTGACCTACCGGGAGATCGATTCCCGATCCTCCCGGCTGGCTCGCCTGCTGCTCGCACGTGGAGTCGGGCCAGGGGATTTCGTGGCGCTGGCCCTGACCCGATCGATCGAATCGGTCATGGCGGTGTGGGCGGTGGCCAAGACCGGGGCAGCGTTCGTGCCGATCGACCCCAATTACCCGGCTGCTCGTATCGAGCACATGGCCACCGATTCGGGTGTCCGAATGGGTGTCACGGCAACGCAGTTCGAGGCTGCGATGCCGAACGCGGTGTCGTGGATCGTGCTCGACGCATCCGATGTCGAGGACGAACTGAGTGGGCTGTCGGACGGGCCGGTGGTCGCGGACGATCGCCGCGCGCCGATTCGCGCGTCCGATCTCGCGTACGTCATCTACACCTCGGGCTCGACGGGCCTACCGAAGGGTGTCGCCGTCTCCCAGGCGGGCCTGGCACCACTGGCCGCGACCCAGGTCGAGACGTACGGCCTGGACTCCGGTTCGCGCACACTGCATTTCGCGTCCCCCAGTTTCGACGCGTCCGTACTCGAACTGCTCATGGCCGTCGGTGCCGGTTCGACGATGGTCATCGTCGAACCGGGCGTCTACGGTGGTACCGATCTGAGCGAGGTGTTGCGCCGCCACCGAGTCACGCATGCCTTCATCACGCCGGCGGCGCTGGCCTCGCTGGACCCGGCAGATGTGCCCGACCTGCGAGTGCTCGCCGTCGGTGGTGAGGCCTTCTCGTCGGAACTGATGTCGAAATGGGCCACCGACCGCCGGTTCCACAACGTCTACGGGCCGACCGAAGCGTCCATGGTGTGCAACATCTCGCAACCGCTGACCGCAGGCGAGGCGGTGTTGCTCGGGCAGTCGACCAGGGAGATGGGTCATCACGTTCTCGACGACCGGCTGCGTCGGGTCCCGGCCGGCGTGCCGGGCGAGTTGTACCTCACCGGGGCTGGTCTTGCTCGCGGCTACCATCGTCGGTTCGGCCTGACGGCAACCCGTTTCGTCGCCAATCCTTATGCGGTCGAGGGGGACTCGAATCAGGCGAGGCTGTACCGAACCGGAGACATCGTGCGCTGGCGCGACGGGCCGACCGGACCCGTCGTCGAATACATGGGCCGCAACGACTTCCAGGTCCAGATTCGAGGATTCCGGATCGAGCTCGGTGAGATCGACGCCGTTCTGACCGCACTCGACGGTGTCGAGTTCGCAGCGACCCTCGGCTACCGGGGGCCGACGGGAGCAACGGTTCTCGCGGCCTACGTACTGCCGACGACAGGTGTCGAGCTCGACGTCGACAACCTGCTCGAGGCCGCCGGACGCAGTCTGCCTGCGCACATGGTGCCGTCCGTGGTCACCCCGATCGAGTCGATTCCGCTGACCCCCACCGGCAAGCTCGACCGAGATGCGTTGCCGGAGCCGGTGTTCGAGGTCGCCGAGTTCCGCGCTCCGACGACCCCCACCCAGCAGACGGTAGCCGACATCTTCGTCGAGTTGCTGGGGGTCGAACGCGTCGGTCTCGACGACGACTTCTTCGCGCTCGGCGGCAATTCGTTGATCGCCACCAAACTCGCTGCGAGGTTGGGATCGGCACTCGGCGTGCACGTGCCTGCGCGTTCGGTGTTCGAGTCGTCCACCGTCGAAGCGCTCGCGAACGCAGCCGACTCCGTCGACGCTCCGGTCCGGGCCCGGCTCGATGCCTCGAGGGCCCGGCCGCAACACATTCCGCTCTCGTCCGCTCAGCAACGCATGTGGTTCCTGAATCGACTCGACACCACGTCCGCGATCAACAACGTGCCGGTTGCCTTGCTGCTGCGCGGTTCGCTCGACGTCGATGCGCTGCAGGCCGCCGTCCTCGATGTGGTGGGTCGCCACGAATCGCTGCGCACCGTCTACCCCGACATCGACGGCAGCGGATATCAGCGAGTGCTCGACGAGGCCGACACGCAGGTCGACACGGCGGTGGTGCCTGTCACCCGCGAGAGCGCTCTGGCCGAGGTGACGCAGTTCTTCACGCGTGGGTTCGACGTCACGACCGAAATTCCGTTCCGCGTTCGACTGTTCGAGGTCACCGATCCCGCCGGTTCGGTACCGGAGTACGTACTGGCCTTCGTGGCGCATCACATCTCGGCCGACGGTCTGTCGATGGCTCCGATGTCTCGGGACGTCATGACGGCATACCTCGCGCGACGGAGCGGATCGGCACCGCAGTGGACGCCGCTGCCGGTTCAGTATGTCGACTACACGCTGTGGCAACTGGACATGCTCGGTTCCGAATCGGACCCGAACTCTGTTGCCGACAAGCAGATTCGGTACTGGCAGCATGCGCTCGACGGCCTACCCGAACAGTTGGAGCTGCCCGCCGACCGGCCGCGCCCTCGGGTCGCGTCGGGACGAGGGGCGGTGGTGTCGTTCGACATCGCCCCCGAGCTGCACGCCCGAGTGCTCGAGTGCGCCAGCGCGAGCGAGTCGACCCCGTTCATGGTGGTGCACGCCGCGTTGGCCGTGCTGCTGGCGAGACTGTCGGGCACGGCCGACATCGCCGTGGGTGCGCCGGTGGGTGGCCGCGGCGACGCCCGGCTCGACGATCTGGTCGGCATGTTCGTCAACACGGTGGTGCTGCGAACCCCCGTTGCCCCGGATGCCTCGTTCGCCGAGGTTCTCGACACGGTACGTACGGCCGACCTCGAGGCGTTCGACAACGTCGACGTGCCCTTCGAGCGTCTGGTCGAGGTACTCGATCCGGTGCGCTCGCAAGGACGACATCCACTGGTGCAGGTTGCACTGTTCTTCCAGAACTTCTCACAGGGTTCCTTCGAGCTGCCCGATCTCGGGGTCGAGGCATTCGGTTCCGGCGTGGCATCGGCGAAATTCGACCTCCAGGTGACCTTCACCGAGCGGGGCGACGGCGCAGGACCGGCCGTCGAGTTGATGTACGCGACGGATCTGTTCGACGAGTCGACCACGACGTCCTTCGGGCAGCGGTTGGTGACCGTTCTCGAGGCGGTCACCGCTCGTCCGAGTGTCGTGGTCGGTGACATCGAGATTCTCGATTCGGCTGAGCGCGAACAACTTTCGCTGCGGGGCAACGGCAGCACGGTGGCTGTCGATTCGGGCCAGGTGCTGCTGGACGGCTTCGATCGCACGGTGGTCGAATCGCCGGATGCGGTGGCGTTGGTGTTCGGTGAGCGGTCGCTGACGTATCGGGAGTTCTCGGACCGGGTGGATGCCACTGCGTCGTTGTTGCAGGAGCGTGGGGCCGGCCCCGGCGTGCTGGTGGGGTTGGCCATGCGTCGATCGGTCGAGCTGGTGGTCGGGATGTACGCCGTGCTGCGATCCGGTGCGGCGTACTTTCCGGTGGATCCGGATCAGCCCGCCGAGCGTAACGACTACATTCTCGACACGGCGTCGCCGATTGTCGTTCTGTCGACGGCGCGGGACGAATTCGTCACGGGGACAGCGATTCCGGTCGTCGACATCACGGACCCACCGGTGCCGAGCGGGCCGTTGGTCTTCCCTCGCTCGGTGGGTGGCGATCTGGCGTACGTGCTCTTCACGTCGGGGTCGACCGGCCGGCCCAAGGGGGTCGCCGTGGAGCATCGTGCGATCGTCAACCAGATGGAGTGGATGGCGCAGGAGTACGGTCTCGACGCGTCGGATGTCTACTTGCAGAAGACTGCCACGACGTTCGACGTGTCGTTGTGGGGGTTCTTCCTGCCGCTGCGCACCGGGGGCCGGTTGATCGTGGCGGCCCCGGGCGCGCAACGTGATGTGGAGGCCGTTGCGGCCGATATCGCCCGTCACGGCGTGACGGTGACGGACTTCGTGCCGTCGATGCTCACGGTGTTCGCCGAATCGGTTGCTGCGCAGTCCATCTCTTCGCTTCGGCACATCTTCGTGATCGGGGAGGCGTTGCCCGCGCGGACCGTGAGTGCGTGCCGGGCAGTGTCGAACGCGCGGGTGCACAATCTTTACGGGCCAACCGAGGCCGCGGTGAGTGTCACGTATCGCGACGTCTCCGAGGACGTCGCGGTGGACGGTTCGGTGAGCATCGGGGTGCCGGAGTGGAACACCTCTGTCCACGTTCTGGATTCGCGGCTGCATCCGGTACCAGCGGGTGTGCCGGGTGAGCTCTACCTCGCCGGCGTGCAGTTGGCTCGGGGCTATGTTGCGCGGCCCGATCTGTCGTCGGAGCGTTTCGTTGCCGATCCGTTCGGTCCTGCGGGGGCGCGGATGTACCGCACCGGTGATCTGGTCCGGTGGTCGATGGATGCCGGACGGCTCGAGTACATCGGTCGCACCGATTTTCAGGTCAAGTTCCGCGGGCAGCGCATCGAGTTGGGGGAGATCGAGACGGCGTTGACGGCGTTGTCGTCGGTGAGTCAGGCCGTCGTGGTGGTCGCGCAGTTGTCGGTGGGGGAGTCGTTGGCTGCCTATGTGGTGCCTGCTGTCGGTGCCGCGGTCGATGCCGAGGCGGTGCGGTCGGAATTGGGGTCGGCGGTGCCGTCGTACATGGTGCCGTCGGCGTTCGTGGTTCTCGATGCGTTGCCGCTCAATGCAGCCGGGAAGCTGGACCGTCGGGCGTTGCCGGCCCCGGAATTCGAAACCCGTGAGTTCAGGGCTCCGCAGACTCCGGTCGAGGAATCGGTCGCCGCGGTGTTCGCGGAAGTGTTGGGCGTCGAGCGCGTCGGGCTGGACGACGACTTCTTCGCGCTGGGTGGCAACTCGTTGCTGGCGGTCAAGTTGGTCTCCAAGCTCAGAGCAGCCCTAGGCGGCGCGCCGGTACCGCTGAACTGGTTGTTCGTCGACGCGTCGGTGGGCTCGCTCTCCGCGCGGATGACGGCTGCGACGGAGTCGAGCGAGGGGGCGGACTCCACCGGGCTGGAGACGTTGATTCCTCTTCGGCTCGGTGGCTCCTCGTCACCTCTGTTCTGCATCCATCCCATCGTGGGGCTGTCCTGGGCCTTCGGCGGACTGTCGGCGTACCTCGGCGACGACCGTCCGATCTACGGATTGCAGTCGCCTGCCCTCTCCGGTGCCGAGCCGCTGCCGGAATCGATCGAGCAGTGGGCAGCCCTGTTCGTGGACAGGATTCGTACCGTGCAGCCGTCGGGCCCGTACCACCTGCTCGGTTGGTCGATGGGTGGATCGATCGCTCACGCGATGGCCGTGCAACTGCAGCGTGAAGGCGAGTCGGTGTCGACACTGGCCATGATGGATTCGTTCGTCGCGGGCAGGACCGACCACGTCGTGGACCGTCCTGTGTCGGCCGGAGAGATGCTCGGTGGCCTCGGCTTGGGAGCGGACTCCGATCTCGAGATCGGCGAGCTCACGGTCGATTCCGTGGCGGATCTGTTGGCATCGATGCCGGCTCCGTTCGACGAGATTTCCCGCGACCGGGTCGCCGGGATACTGGAGGGGATCGCCCGTTCGGCAGAGCTGATCGACTCGTACGTGCCCCGGACATTCGTCGGGCGGTCGATACTCTTCGCGTCGGTCGTCGACGATCCGACCGGAACCGTCGCGGCGTCGACGTGGGAGGACGCGGTCGACGGGGGCGTCACCGTGGTTCCTGTGCATTCGACACACTGGCAGATGGCGTCGCAGTCCGCACTGGCCGAAATCGGACCCGTGTTGCAGACCGAGCTGGACCGGTAGGTCTTCGAACGCGACCGGGGCCTCGCGACGTGATGTCGTCGAGGCCCCGGTGGCTACGGATCGTGCAGTGTCAGCAGTGTCAGCAGGGTGGCGGGGTGGTCGCTGCGTACTCGGGGTCGAGCGCCGACTTGACCATGTACAGCGGCGCGGGATCGGTGACGAGGCCGATGTGCGACGTCGTGGCGGCCGGGCACACGTCCTGAACCCATACGTTGTGCACCGTCGACGGATCACCCGACCGGAGGAAGGTGTTCCCCGGAGGTGTCGACACCGTGTCGTTGCGGGTGGCGATGACGGTGTACTCGACTCCCGGTTGGACGTCTCCGCCGTCGTTCAGGCTCGTCAACGTCGTGGAGCCGACCAACTGCTGTGCACCGGCCATGTTGTACGTGAGCGGGGTGAGCGCGTCGCCGGGGAGTCCGAGCGAGGTGAGCAGTTCGGAGAGCTGCTGCAGACCGCCGAACGTCGTTCCGTGGTTGGTGGCACCGAGGGTGACCAAAGTGTGCACCTTGTTGCGGGCAGGATCCTGCGGATCGGTGCCACCGTCGAACTTCATGTACTGGCGCGAGGACGTGCCGCCCTGTGAATGACCGACGAGATCGACCTGTTCTGCACCGGTGGCGGCAAGCACCTCGTCGACGAACCGACCGATCTGCCGTCCCGACTCGGCGATATCACCCGAACCCCAGATGGTCGTGCTCGGATCGAACAGGAGCGAGACGCCGCCGTAGTTGGGCGCGAAGACGCAGTAGCCCTCGCTCTTCAACTGCGGTGCGAGCGTCTTCCACGTCGACGCATCCATCTTCGTTCCGTGCACGAGTACCACCGGACGTGGATGAGCCGCACTGGGCACGCAGCCGAAGTCGTTCGCGCCCTCCAGGACAGGAGTGGCAGACACGGAGGTGCCCGTGGGGGAGGCGGGTGCCGCGGTAGCTGTTCCCGCCCCGGTCAGGCACAGGGCACCGGCAACGGCGGCAGCGACCGCCGTGGGCAGTACTCGGGAAAGCGTGTTCGACATGGCCTCGATCTCGTGTGAAGGCGTGCGATGTGCCGCCGGTTTCGGCAGCTCCGTGTTCTCGACCGTAACATCGGTCATCCATCCGTTACAGGCGCGCGACTCAAGACTGCAGGCCGGGCAGCCCGGCGATCCAGTGGGTGTGTCGGACGTCACCAACAGAAGGCGCGATAGGCGATGCCGCCGCGAACTTCGCCGACCCGGATGAACAGGGCCCTCGCCCAATGACCACGGGCCAATCCGGTCCACGAGGTCGGCAGAAGCGGATTGCGAACCAGTAGGGCGGTCCACCACGAGGCGACGGTACGGACCCTCATGGCCGGGCACCCCTGCGTCCGATAGATTCCGCGCAGTTTGGCGAAGCCGAAGCCGAGCCGAAACGATTGGCGCAGCATGGGCCGGAGCTCGGCTCGGAGCCGATAGGCGACGACAGCCTCGGTGCTGAAGCCGAGGGTGTAGCCGGCCAATTGTGCGCGCCAGCAGAATTCCACGTCCTGGCTGGCCCGGAACCGGTTGTCCATGCCACCGACATCGCGATAGACCGACGCCCAGCAGGCCATGCTGGCCCCGATGGCGAAGGGCAGGAAGTCGGTGCGGCCCTGATCCTCCGGCGGTGTGGTCGGAGTCCAGGACAACGCCTGCGCACTGTTCAACGTGTACGTCTCCACCGCGGTACCGGCTACGTCGAACGACCTGGCCAGCTCGGCGAGGGTTCGTAGCCACGACGGATGCACCACGTCGTCCGCATCGCAGAACATCAACAGCTCACCGGAGGCGTTCTCGGCACCGCGATTGCGGGCATGCGCCGCGCCGACCTGCTGGGATGCGTCGACACAGGTCAACTGCAGTCGATCCCGTAGGGGGTGCGAGGACACGTGATCGCCGACTCGTCCGTCACCGGCATTGTCCGAAATCAGCACATCGAACCGATAATCGGAATCCTGCTCCGCCAATGCCTGCAACTGCGCGTCGAGCAGGGGATCGAGCGAGCTCACCGGAATGATCACCGAGATCGACGGGTGCTCGGGGTGCCCATTGGCCACGACGTCACCTCCCAGCGTGGCCATCGACGGCCGGAGCCTATTCGATCAGCCGGTCGCGGATGCCTTCTTGTACCCCCGAATTGCAGGATAGAGGAACACCACGACCAGACCCAGAGACCACGCCAACGTCTGGAGCACCGGTGTCATGACCGGACCTCCGAGAGCGAGGTTCCTCATGGCATCGACCGCGACCGACATCGGTTGAGCTGCGACGACCGGCTGCAGCCAGAGCGGATACGCCAGAACCGGAACGAAGCCGGCATTGAAGAACATCAACAGGGTGCAGAAGATCGAGACCAGTTCAACCAGGGGAGCATTACCGGCGACGGTCGCGAGGAACGTGACCATCACCGCGAACCCGATACCGAACACGACCGGAATCAGAAGCAACAAGAGTCCGGCCTGGAACCCCTGGGTGAATCTGAACCCCATCGCCACTCCGGCAGCGATGATGACGGTGGTGGTGACGAGCACTCGGACGGCTTCGGCGATCATTCTGCCGAGCAGGCCGGCGGCACGGTGAGTCGGTGTCGTCCAGAACCTGGACAGCAAGCCCGATTTCCGCTCACCCTTGAGACCGACAGCGCTGACGATGGACCCGAACATGGCCCCGACGAGAGCGATCATCGGAACCTGGCCGTAGATGGCCGGGGCTCCGGTGGCCGCGGAGATCGAGTTGCCGAGTACGACCCGGAACATGACCAGCATCAACGCGGGGTACAGCAAGGCTTGGATCATCGTCGACGGATCGCGCATCCACCGCATCAGAAGTCGCTTGGCCTGGATCAGACTGTGCGTCCCGAGCGCGCGGATCGACCCTTCTCGCAGGGCCATGTTGGGTTCGGGAAAGGTCAAGTTGGATACGCGAGCAGCGTTCACCGACGCTTCGGACATGGTCATCTCGGACTCGTCATTCCGGTCTAGAGCTCGCCCAGATGGCAAGCGGGACGAAGAACACGATCAGGCCTGCGATCCAGGCGAGGGATGGCCACAGCACCTGAAAGGTGACTCCGCCTTCGGCCATGTCCCGCATCGCGAACGAGAACTGAGAGATCGGTTGATTGCGAACGAAGGGGCGGATGAGTTCGGGAAAACCGCTTTCCGGAACGAATCCGCACGAGGCCATGCCGAGGATGAGCTGGGGCAGGGTCAACACCTGGCTGGTCGCTTCGGGGCTCTTCGACAGCGTTCCGATCGCATCGGCACCGATCGACAACGTGGTGCTGATCAGCATGGCCAGTGCACAGAACAACAGGGCCTGACCGAATCCCGCAGTGAATCGAAAGCCGATGACGTAACCGAAGCCGAGAGCGGACACCAGAGACACCAGTGAGCGGACGACACCACTCGAGATGCGCGACACCAGCGGCACACCCCGCACGACGGGCATGGTCTTCAACCGGGAATTCAGGCCACTCATCGCCTCGGCCGAGGCACGCTGCGCCGCGGAGATCGCGGTGAACGCCATGGCCTGCAGCACGATGATCGGCATCAGGAACTGGGCGTAGTCGATGCCCTGCAGACCCATGACGAACTTGAGCGGCAGGTAGAAGCCGACGGTGAAGATGAGCGGGGCGATGACCGCGACCAACAACTCACCCTTGGTGAGCATCGTCCACAGCGCACGCCCGGTGAGGGCCTGCCACTGCACGAATCCCGACGGCTTCGTCCTCGACCGTCGCTTGGGTTGCTGAGCCGTCGAACCGACATCGGTCCGCTGCACGGTCCTCGCCTGCGAACCGGCTACGCCTCGCGTCGTGGCCGTCATGGTGTGGTGCTCGTCTTCGAGTGACCGGTGAGGGTGAGGAACACGTCGTCGAGCGACGGGCGGCGCAGGGCGATGTCGGCGAGCACGATGCCCACCGCATCGATGCGGCGCAGGATTTCCGACAGCGTGGCTGCGCCGTCGGGGGCAGGAACGGAGAGCCGGTCCGAGGCAGCGGTGATCTCGGCGTGAACTGCAGCGGGAACCATGTCGCCGAGGGCTTCGGCGGCCGCGCGGAGTTGGCCGGGATCGAGGGGAACGACCTCGCAGTAGCTGCCGCCGGTCATGGCCTTGAGATGGTCCGAGGTGCCTTCTGCGATGACCGTGCCCTTGTCGATGACGATGATGTTGTCGCTCAGGACATCTGCTTCTTCGAGATACTGCGTCGTCAACAGCACAGTGATGCCCTGCGACTTGAGTGCCTCGACCAACGACCAGACGCCCTGCCGACTGCGGGGATCGAGTCCGGTGGTCGGCTCGTCCAGGAACACGACCTCCGGCCGCACGACGAGGCCGCAGGCGATGTCGATGCGGCGACGCATACCGCCCGAGTAGCCACGGACGGGGCGCTTGCCGGTATCGGACAGGTCGAACTCGTCGAGCAGGGCCTTGGCTCGGGCCTTCGCGGCCTTCTTGTCCAGACCCATCAGACGGCCGAACAGCTCGATGTTCTCGCGGCCGGACAGAGTGTCGTCGAGGGCCGCGTACTGCCCGGTCATCATGATCGAGCGGCGCACTGCCGGAGCGTCGGTCGCGACATTGTGACCTGCGACGAATGCCCTGCCCCGGTCGGGTGCGATCAGAGTGGAGAGCACCTTCACCGTCGTCGTCTTGCCTGCACCGTTCGGGCCCAGAATCCCCAGCACCGTTCCCCGTTCGGCGGAGAAGCTGATGCCGCGCAACGCCTGCACATCGCCGAAGGACTTGTGTACGTCCTCCACGTGTACGGCTGCGTGTTGAGCTGACGACATCGAATCTCCGAGCTGTCGGGGGGGGAGTGGTGGGACCGGACCCCGTGGAGTCGAGGGCCACTACTTGATAGCGAAATTCGCCGTGGATGTTACTTGTGGGTCGTCGCTGCGTGACCTCCGCAGTCAGTCCCAGTCGATATCGATACTGTTCTCGACGTCGAGTTTGCGGCACAGAGACCGCAACCCGCTGTAGTCCTGAACCAACGCGCGGCGGCTCTTGTCCTGCTCGACGTCCACGAGCATCTGCCCGCCACCGCGCACGCCCTCGAGTTCGAGAATGCGTCCCCAGGTGGAGAAGTCGCTGCTCGAGAACGCGTCCATGCCGTCGACCAGCCCGTCCAGGAACTTCTGGCGGTCGTCGGGGCGGAGCCTGTCGAAGACGATCGCAGCCATGTCGTCGGCGATGGACGCATGGCAGTACTCGTCGCGGTTGTGCAGTTTGACGGTGGCCCGGTTGATGGGCTGAATGATGTCGTCGTCCTCGATCAGGTCCAGATACGAGGTGATGGAGATCTCTGCAACCGTCATGAACGCGAGCGAGCTGATCGCCGCCGACCAGGGGTCGTCACTGGTCGCCTGCGCCGCACGCTGCCTGCGCACGGTGGAGCTGAACGGCAACGATCGTTCCGACAGAGCCCACCCGCGTCCGCGTCTGGTCGCAGCGCTCGCGTTGAGGTGCATGAGGGTGTGGTACTGCTCGTCCACCATGGCCTGGGTGACCGCCACAGCGAGGGTGTCACCCATCCCGGTCTCGAACACGTCCTGCGCCAACAGAGCGAAACCGGGATGAACGACGTGCTGCTCGACGTCCATCACGTTCTTGTTGAACGCGATCCAACCCCAGGCACGCAGTCGATCCTGCTGCTCGGCAGTGGCACCGGTGAAGGTGTCGTGCTCGCCGAATGGGATCAGAACGTCGGGGAAATCCTGCTTGGTGGTGTCGAACAGATCGTCCAGCTCGGGCTCGGGCTTCTTGACCGTCGCGCGCTGCGACCAGTTCTTCGCCAATCGAGCGACGACCGCACTCTCGACGACATCGTCGGAATCGAACTCCGGCAACGACGGCTGTTCCAACATCGTGTGCCTCGCCTCCGCGCTCGTACTCGTGGTCATCGGTTACCACTGCTACCTCGAACGATACCGAACATCTCCGCGCACACCGCCCGATACCGATCCCCGTTCCCACCCAGAGCGGCCTCGGCCTGCGCCAACAGAGCGGCGAAGTCGGCCTCGGAACCGGAATCGACGGTCTCGCTCACCGTCTGCGTCGCGCGATGCAACGCCGCCCTGGCCTCGGCCGCGTGGGGATTGCCGGCCTGAACATCCCAGTAGACCTCGGGTTCCCCGCCGGTGATCCGCGCCAGTATCGCGAGCATCGACGCGTGCGGGGGAGGCGCAACGGCGTCGATGTCGACGAACGGAAGGTCCAGTTCGGCCAGAGCCAGTCCGAACGCCAGGACGCTGGCGTGCGTCAGCGCCTGCGTCGCCGCGGCGAGGCGATCATGACGTGCGGCGTCGAGAAGGACTACCCGAGCGCCCCACCGCGAGATGCCGTCCAGGAAGGCATCCACCGGCGGGCCGGGTCGATGCACGACGGCCGCAACCGGGCGTCCGGCCATTCCGAGCGACGGGGCGAACATGGGATTGATTCCCAGCGTGGCACCGATCGGACGCGCGCCCTGTACATGGTGGGAGAAGCCGGACTTCACCGACAGGGTCTCCACCAGCAGGGCGTCGGCGCGCATTGCGGACAGGTCGGCCCGCAGCGCCACGGATTCGGGGACGGCCAGAATCACCGTCGTCGCTTCTCTCAGCACCGATTCGACCGGCTCGGCGGGGGCGGTGATGTCGCCGGCGATCACCGTCGAACCGTCGAGCTCCGGGCCAGCGTGCACGTCCACGACGGTCACCGGTACGCCGTCCGCGAGCAGCAGATCGACCATCAGGCGGCCCACCGCTCCCGAACCTCCGATCACCGCTACCGAGTCATGGGACCGCGACCGTGTCACCGAGTTCATCGGTCGAGTATGTCAACGGGACGCCGCGGAGACCCAGATGGTGATGTCCGCGTGCACCACCTCGATGCCCGAGGTATCTCGGATCGCGACGGGTACGACGATGTCGATGCCGTCGGTGATCGTTCCGAAATCGGGGACCTCGTCGAGTTCGGCGACCGCGCGCAGCGACGTCGTGGCCTTCGTCAGGTACTGGACTGTCATGGACTTGGGAATCCATCGGTGCGTGGTGGGGACGGTCGCCTCGGCGAGCATGCCCATGGCGACCTCGGCGAGGTTGCACGCGGCGATGGCGTGGAAGGTGCCCAGGTGGTTCCGAATGCCGAACCACTTGGGCGCGGTGACCTCGCAGCGTCCCGGCTCGAGCGCGACGACACGGGGAAGCACGGATGCGAAGTACGGAACGCGCAGACACATGCCGACGGAGAAGAGAGTGGACCCGACAGTGTTGTTCGGTAGCTTCGACCAGGCGCGATAGGTCGCTCCGGTAGTGTTCTCGAGGGTGGTCATGGCGCTACCTTACTGCTCGGTAAGGTAGCTCGGTAGCGATCGATCGGCCCCGAGTTGATCTGCTGCCCGGTCTGCGGCATACTGGTCGGGTTGCCTGGACACGGGACGCGCTTGCGTGCGGCCTGAAACAGGTGAGTCGGCCGAAAGGTCGACTGAGCAAGAACATGAGACCAGCGCTCCACGTGAGCGCGTCCGGAACACCAGCTCGATCGGTGCGGATTTCGTTCGATTCGGATGGTTGAAGCGAAAGTTTCAGCGCAGAGGAATGAGCGGAATCGCGACACGCCCGACCGCGTGGACCGGAGAACCATGACAGATGAAGAGCGGCAACGGAATCAGGCCACGCCTGGTCGTCAACGTTTTTCACTGTCGTGTGTGCACGAAGGCAGTTCGAGTCGGTGGGTTTTCCACGGCTCGGGGACTGTGCAGACGAGGTGGAGCAGGCCGAACGGCCCGTTCTACGACCAAGCGGCAAGAAAAGGACACTAAGCGTGGCGGGACAAAAGATCCGCATCAGGCTCAAGGCCTACGACCATGAGGCGATCGACGCGTCAGCGCGCAAGATCGTCGAAACGGTCACCCGTACGGGTGCCCGCGTCGTCGGACCGGTGCCGTTGCCGACAGAGAAGAACGTGTACTGCGTCATCCGTTCGCCGCACAAGTACAAGGACTCGCGCGAACACTTCGAGATGCGTACTCACAAGCGGCTCATTGACATCCTCGACCCGACACCGAAGACGGTGGACGCGCTCATGCGCATCGACCTCCCGGCCAGTGTCGACGTCAACATCCAGTGAGCGCGGAGACAACGATGACTGATAACAAGAACCGGCCTGCGACAGGAATTCTGGGCACCAAGCTCGGAATGACCCAGGTCTTCGACGAGAACAACCGCGTCGTTCCGGTGACCGTGATCAAGGCAGGCCCCAACGTGGTCACCCAGATCCGCACCCAGGAACGTGACGGCTACAGCGCCGTCCAGGTCGCATTCGGTGCGATCGACCCGCGCAAGGTGAACAAGCCCACCACCGGCCAGTTCGAGAAGGCAGGTGTCACGCCGCGTCGCCACATCGTGGAGATTCGCGTAGCCGACGCCTCGCAGTTCGAGATCGGCCAGGAGCTCACCGCTGCAGTGTTCGAGGACGGCGCATACGTCGACGTCACCGGCACCAGCAAGGGCAAGGGCTTCGCCGGAACCATGAAGCGTCACGGCTTCAAGGGTCAGGGCGCGAGCCACGGTGCACAGGCCGTGCACCGTCGCCCCGGATCCATCGGTGGCTGCGCAACACCCGGTCGCGTCTTCAAGGGAATGCGCATGTCCGGACGTATGGGTGGCGACCGCGTCACGACGCAGAACCTCTCGGTCCACAAGGTGGACAGCGAGAACGGTCTGCTGCTGATCAAGGGAGCGATCCCGGGCCGTCGCGGCAACGTCGTGATCGTCAAGTCTGCATTGAAGGGTGGTGCACGGGCATGACCAGCCTCGAGAAGAACACCGAGACCAAGCTGACGCTCGATGTCAAGGAAGCCGGCGGCAAGACCAACGGCACCGTCGATCTCCCCGCGGAGATCTTCGACGCTCCGGCGAACATCGCGCTGCTGCACCAGGTCGTCATCGCACAGCTGGCAGCTGCTCGTCAGGGAACCCACTCCACGAAGACTCGTGGCGAGGTTCGCGGCGGCGGCAAGAAGCCGTACCGGCAGAAGGGCACCGGCCGCGCCCGTCAGGGCTCGACCCGCGCTCCTCAGTTCGTCGGCGGTGGCACGGTCCACGGACCGCAGCCGCGCGACTACAGCCAGCGGACCCCCAAGAAGATGAAGGCAGCCGCCCTGCGCGGAGCCCTCTCCGATCGGGCCCGCAGCGAGCGACTGCACGTCATCACCGAACTGGTTGCCGGACAGGTTCCGTCCACCAAGGGTGCGAAGACGTTCCTCGCCGAGATCTCGGACCGCAAAAAGGTCCTGCTCGTCGTCGGCCGCGAGGACATCGCAGCCTGGAAGAGCGTGCAGAACCTGGACGGCGTGCACCCCATCGCACCCGACCAGCTCAACACCTACGACGTGCTCAACGCCGATGATGTCGTTTTCAGCGTGGAAGCGCTGAACACCTTCATCGCTGGGCCTGCAAAGAACGAGGAGGCAAGCAAGTGACCACGATCGCCGATCCCCGCGACATCTTGCTGGCACCGGTCATCTCCGAGAAGTCCTACGGACTTATCGAAGAAGGCACGTACACGTTCCTGGTGCACCCGGACTCGAACAAGACGCAGATCAAGATTGCCGTCGAGAAGATCTTCGACGTCACCGTGACCAGCGTCAACACGATGAACCGTCAGGGCAAGCGTAAGCGGACCCGGTTCGGTTACGGCAAGCGCAAGGACACCAAGCGCGCGCTCGTAACGCTCTCCGCCGACAGCAAGCCCATCGAGATCTTCGGAGGTCCGGTCGCGTAAGCGGCTGGGACTCTTCGGATATAGAGGACGAGAAGACTCATGGCAATCCGTAAATACAAGCCGACAACCCCGGGCCGTCGTGGCTCCAGCGTTTCCGATTTCGCTGAGATCACGCGTTCGACCCCCGAGAAGTCGCTGATCCGCCCGCTGCACGGCCGCGGTGGACGTAACGCACACGGTCGCATCACCACCCGGCACAAGGGTGGCGGTCACAAGCGTGCATACCGTCTCATCGATTTCCGTCGCAACGACAAGGACGGCGTGCCGGCCAAGGTCGCTCACATCGAGTACGACCCCAACCGCACCGCGAACATCGCACTGCTGCACTTCGCAGACGGCGAGAAGCGCTACATCGTCGCACCCAAGGGCATCGCCCAGGGATCGCCGATCGAGCAGGGTGCCAATGCCGACATCAAGCCCGGCAACAACCTGCCCCTGCGCAACATCCCGACGGGTACGACCATCCACGCGGTCGAGCTTCGTCCGGGTGGAGGCGCCAAGATGGCCCGCTCCGCTGGAGCGAGCATCCAGCTCCTCGGTAAGGAAGGCCCCTACGCCACGCTGCGTATGCCGTCCGGTGAGATCCGTCGCGTCGACGTGCGCTGCCGCGCAACCGTCGGCGAGGTCGGCAACGCCGAGCAGTCGAACATCAACTGGGGCAAGGCCGGCCGCATGCGCTGGAAGGGCAAGCGCCCGACCGTTCGTGGTGTCGTGATGAACCCGGTCGACCACCCGCACGGTGGCGGCGAGGGCAAGACCTCCGGTGGACGCCACCCGGTCAGCCCCTGGGGACAGCCGGAAGGCCGTACCCGCAAGAACAAGGCGAGCGACAAGTTGATCGTCCGTCGTCGTCGTACCGGCAAGAACAAGCGCTAGGAGGGAGTTCAGAATGCCACGCAGCCTGAAGAAAGGCCCGTTCGTAGACGATCACCTCCTCGCGAAGGTTGACGTCCAGAACGACAAGGGAACCAAGCAGGTCATCAAGACCTGGTCCCGTCGATCGACAATCCTGCCCGACTTCATCGGTCACACTTTCGCCGTCCACGACGGTCGCAAGCACGTACCGGTGTTCGTGTCCGACTCCATGGTCGGCCACAAGCTCGGGGAGTTCGCACCGACCCGCACGTTCAAGGGTCACATCAAGGACGACCGGAAGGCGAAGAGGCGATGACCAACTTCACCCCCACCGCCAATCCGACTGCCAAGGCCGTAGCGAAGCACGTTCGCGTCACGCCGATGAAGGCACGTCGCGTCGTGGATCTGGTTCGCGGGCGCTCCGTCGAGGACGCGCTCAACATCCTCAAGTTCGCGCCGCAGGCAGCGAGCGAGCCGGTCGCCAAGGTGATCGCGTCCGCAGCGGCCAACGCCGAGAACAACCTGGATCTCGATCCCAGCACACTGATCGTCGCCACTGCATTCGTCGACGAGGGTGCAACCCTCAAGCGATTCCAGCCGCGCGCTCAGGGCCGGGCATTCCGGATCCGCAAGCGCACCAGCCACATCACGGTGATCGTCGAAAGCCTGCCCAAGACCGGCGGAACGTCTCGTAACCGTCGTAAGGGCCAGGCGTCCAAGGAAGGGGCTCAGTAGTGGGTCAGAAAATCAACCCGCACGGCTTCCGCTTGGGTATCACCACTGACTGGAAGTCGCGTTGGTACGCAGACAAGCAGTACTCGGAGTACGTCAAGGAAGACGTCGAGATCCGCAAGCTTCTTGCCACCGGCATGGAGCGCGCAGGCATCGCGAAGGTCGAGATCGAGCGCACCCGTGACCGTGTTCGCGTGGACATCCACACGGCACGCCCGGGCATCGTCATCGGTCGCCGTGGCGCCGAGGCCGACCGCATCCGCGGAGCTCTCGAGAAGCTGACCGGCAAGCAGGTTCAGCTCAACATCCTCGAGGTCAAGAACGCCGAGTCCGAAGCTCAGCTCGTGGCTCAGGGTGTTGCCGAGCAGCTCAGCAACCGCGTCGCATTCCGTCGGGCAATGCGCAAGGCCATCCAGTCGGCCATGCGTCAGCCCAACGTCAAGGGCATTCGTGTTCAGTGCTCCGGCCGTCTCGGTGGCGCTGAAATGTCTCGCTCGGAGTTCTACCGCGAGGGACGCGTTCCCCTGCACACGCTCCGTGCCGACATCGACTACGGGCTGTACGAGGCCAAGACCACCTTCGGCCGTATCGGCGTGAAGGTCTGGATCTACAAGGGCGACATCGTCGGCGGACGGCGTGAACTCGCCGCCGCTGCGGCTCCGGCCGCCGGTGCAGACCGTCCCCGTCGTGAGCGTCCCACTCGTCCGCGTCGCAGCGGTGCCTCGGGCACCACAGCGACCAGCACCGAGGCAGGCCGCGCGGCATCCGCAACCGAGGCTCCGGCCTCGACCGAGCCCACTCAGGAGGGCTGACGCATGTTGATCCCCCGCCGGGTCAAGCACCGCAAGCAGCACCACCCGAAGCGTTCGGGTGCCGCCAAGGGCGGAACTCAGGTGACATTCGGTGATTACGGCATCCAGGCTCTCGAGCCCGCCTACATCACCAACCGTCAGATCGAGTCCGCTCGTATCGCGATCACTCGCCACATCAAGCGTGGCGGCAAGGTCTGGATCAACATCTTCCCGGACCGCCCGCTCACCAAGAAGCCTGCCGAGACCCGCATGGGTTCCGGTAAGGGTTCGCCCGAGTGGTGGATCGCGAACGTCAAGCCGGGTCGTGTGCTCTTCGAGCTGTCGTACCCCGACGAGACCATCGCGCGTGAGGCACTGACTCGCGCCATCCACAAGCTGCCCATCAAGGCACGCATCATCACCAGGGAGGAGCAGTTCTGATGGCTACCGGAACCCCAGCCGCAGAGCTCCGCGAGCTCACCGGTGAAGAGCTGGTCACCAAGCTGCGTGAGTCGAAGGAAGAGCTGTTCAACCTTCGTTTCCAGATGGCTACCGGCCAGTTGGACAACAACCGTCGACTGCGCACCGTCCGTCACGAGATCGCGCGCATCTACACCGTCCTGCGCGAGCGTGAGCTCGGCTTGGCATCTGGTCCTTCCGAGGACACTGCAGGTGACGCGGCATGAGCGAGGAAAAGACTGTGACTGAAGAGCGCAACAACCGTAAGGTCCGGATCGGCTACGTCGTATCCGACAAGATGGAGAAGACGATCGTGGTCGAGCTCGAGGACAGGGTCAAGCACCCCCTCTACAGCAAGATCATCCGTCGTACCACCAAGGTCAAGGCACATGACGAGAAGGGCGACGCCGGCGTAGGCGATCGCGTTCAGCTCATGGAGACCCGCCCGCTGTCCGCCACGAAGCACTGGCGACTGGTCGAGGTTCTCGAAAAGGCCAAGTAGTACCTGCACACAAATGCCCGCTCCCTTCCTGGGAGCGGGCATTTTGCGTTCCGGTGTGCGGCCCTACCTGCCCAACAATCCTCCGAGCGCACCGCCGACCCCGGCCTGCTCCCCGCTGCCGCTGCCACCGACCAGGCCACCGGGCGGCTGCTCCGATGGCTGAACCACGACGAATCCCTGACCCGAGAACTCGAGGGTGAAGCGCTCACCCGTCGTTCGACCGATCAGCGTGCCGAGTCCGAACGAATCGTTCTTCTTGACTCTCGTCTGCAAGGACGACGACCACGCGACCGCAGCCTGTGGATCCGCGAAGGTCGGCTGGTCGACGTTCAGCACCACCGGAACCCCGTCCGTGGTGATGGCAATCCGGCCGCGTCCGGAGAACACGCAGTTGAAGAAACCGGCATTGCCGCCTGCCGCGGCACCCTGCACCCGCTTGATGTCGTAGCTCAGCGAACTCTCGAAAGCCAGCACA
Source organism: Rhodococcus sp. 06-470-2 (assembly GCF_002258235.1). Lineage (NCBI taxonomy): Bacteria > Bacillati > Actinomycetota > Actinomycetes > Mycobacteriales > Nocardiaceae > Rhodococcus > Rhodococcus sp. 06-470-2. The sequence goes on from NZ_NOYB01000047.1 coordinate 128,659, forward strand.
TTGGCCCCGTTGATGGTCAACCCGTCCGTGCCGTCCAGGTCGATGAGATGAACGTCCTGAGCGGCGTTGGCGAGAAAGAGGTCGCCCTGACCGGTGACCTTCATCAGAGGAACACCCTCACCCGAGAGTGCCTGTTTCAGAGCCCGGCCGATCCCACCGGACCCCTTCGCCTCGAACTGCAGATTGCCCTGATACGCCACCATCGAACCGGCCCGGGCCATCACCTCGCCGTTCATCCCGATGCGGCACATCTTGCTGCCCTGCTTCTGGATACCCGAACCGGGAACCTCGGCGTGAGCGGGCGCGAACAGTTCACTTCTCATGGCCAGAACTCCTCGAGGGGCTGATGAATCGGTGGACGACGTAGGTGACTGCGTGGGACGGAGAGGTTGCTCGACGGAGGCCGTCGGGTCGGGCGTCGGGTCGTCCTCGTCGATGCTGATGCCGAACGCCGTGGCCAAACCGGCCAGGCCATCGGCGTATCCCTGGCCGACGGCGCGGATCTTCCACTGCTCGCCGCGCCGATAGAACTCCAGACACACCAGTGCGCTCTCGTCGCCGAGTGCATCGGCAGTGAAGCCGACCAGTGCTGTGTCCGACGCATCGGACACCGTCACCGCAGTCGGGCCCGCGGCCGCGAACGTCGCGGGTCCCGTTCCGTCGAGGGACGCAGCCACGGCCACGGTGTCGACGCCGGCGGGGACGGAAGCGGCGTCGAACATCAGCAGGTGACCGGTGGGGGTGCGGCGATACTCGACGCCCGAGGCGGAGGGCTGGTTGTAGAACACCAGGTCCGCGTCCGAACGCACCCGACCGTTCGGACCCAGCAGCAGCGCGGAGACGTCCACCGAGGTCGATGCCGTGAGCGTGACCGTCAGAGGACCGGCCGGAGCGGGGCAGTTCTCCCCGCGAGCGAGGGTTTTCACCGAATCCAGTGTGCCACTGTCATGGCGTCAGGGCTGTCGCGCCAGCTCGATGACCTCTTCCTCGGTCGGCGGACTCTTCGGATGGTAGGACAGGCACAGGGGAGTGGCGGTGCGTCGGAATTCGGCGCCTTCCACAGCCGCGTAGAACTGACCGGCGGGCAGGCGTCCGACGTCGGGAACCGAGCCCCCCTTGACCCGCGCCATCTCCTTGGCCGCGTCGACCTGCGATGGACTGTTGAGCAGACCGTAGAACTGCGTGGACGCATTGCCCGCGATGCGATTGTGCAGGCCCTTCGGGGATTGCGTGGCGAACACCAGTCCCAGTCCGTACTTTCTGGCCTGCGACGCCAGGGCCAGGGTGCTGTGCGTTGCCGCTGTGCTCCGGTCGGAGGGTGCGAAATTCTGCGCCTCGTCCATCACGAACAATCCCCCGAGTGGCCGGTCGCCTGCCGGATTCTTCTTGATCCAGGCGAACAACCCCATCTGGAGTTGATTGACGAAACTCTGCTTCTGCTCGTCGGTGGTCAGCCCCGCGAGGTTGATCACCGACACCCGAGCCTTCTTGCCCTCGGCCGGCGTCAGCAGCACAGCTGGGTCGACCGGCGTGCCCGCGCCTGCGAACATCGGATCGTTCGCGGCGGCGGCCTTGAGATTCTCGGCCAGTCCGGCAGCGATGCGTACCGCATCGCGCATTTCGCTCGCGTCCTCGGGGAATTCTTCCAACAGGTCGATGAAGTCGGACAGATCCCCGCCCCGCGAACGACGACCGAACTGGTCGAGGGCCGATTTCAGCACGGCCCGACCGTGTTTGGCCTTCTGTGACGTCCCGAGTACACCTGCGGCCGGTTCGAGCGAGGCCAAAGCGGACTCGATGGAGGCCTCGAACTCGTCCGCGTCGCCGACGACACTGGCGAAGTCGGGTAGCGGCTGGAAGCTGAGCGGCCGGCCGGCCGACTTGCGCGGGGTCCACACCACGACGTCGGTGTCGCGAAGGTACGCCGTTGCAGTGGCCTCGTCACCCGGTGGCCACGTCCTCTCGTCCTCGGGCCACGCGGTGCCCAGCCGAGCCAGGTCGTTGTTGACGTCCAGCACGATCGCCGAAACACCTTGTAGGGCACATTCTTCCACCAGCCGGCGAATCAGAACGGTCTTTCCCGAGCCGGATCCCGCGAAGATCGCCGTGTGCTTGCGCAGCGCCTCGAGTGGAATGGCGACATCGGCACCGGTGCTGACCTCGGCACCGACGACGATGGACGGCTTTCGGCTCGTCGACGACTCCGGTACGGAGGGTGTCGCTTCCGGTTCGATGAGGGCGGTGTCGTCGTCCACGACACTGACTGCAGGCAGCACCGCAGAGAACAATTCGACATCGTGCGCCGGCTTGCGTGCGAGCAACCAGGACGTGAGCGCGGGGGAGTTCTCGGCCAACAGGATCGACAACGCCGCCAGCGCCCTGCGGTCCTCGTCCCCGAGGGGCACCACGACGCCACCGGCGCGGTGCAGGGCCGCGATCGTCTGCTCGGTTTTCGCGCCGTTCGGCCACGGGTCGTTCCTGATCAGAATCAGCCGTCGCCTCGGCATGTCGACGCGCAGGCCCGCCGTCGTCACGGCCCGCTCGACCCGGGCCAACGCGGCCCGCGCGTTGCCGGACGTCACGGCGCGGAAGCACCAGTGCTCCTCGTCGTCGGTATCGGTGTCGACTGTGTGGCGCAGGCGGGCGTGCAGCGCCGGCTTGCCGCTCGGCGGTGGGTCCTGGGCCAGGCTGTCGTCGGACGACTGATGCTCGTGAATCCACGCGGTCAATCCCGCCGACAGCAGTGCCGGAACGATCGAGTCCTCGCTGTCGGGTCGCAGTGGAACCGAGACGTCGACCTGCTCGCGCAGTTGCTTGTAGCGATCGTCGAGGATGTCGAGTTCGTCGACCCGAGCCTGGGGTAGGTCCGGCGCATCGGTCGGACCCGACCTGTCGGTGAAGCTCTCCAACTCCGACGCGACGCCGGTGTCGAGGCAGTGCCTGATGTGCCGGTCGACGGCGATGAGAAGCTGGCGCGGAGTGAAGTCCGGAGCCTGCTCGAACGCGTCGGGCGCGACCGGCCACGTGGGGTGAGGAGGGACGAACCCGGCTTCGAGGAAGCATGCTGCCAGACGTCGTCCGAGAAGCAGGCGGCCGATGTCCGACGAGGGAATCGGCTTGAGCGACTGAGTGACTCGGAAACGGTCACGCATCGGCGCGACTCCGCGCGCGGCGATCAGTTCCCAGGCGCTCGACAGCGCGGAGAGCACCGAGGCTGTGCGAGGGAGGGTCTCGCGCAGCGACATCAAACCGTGCGCGAGCTGTTCGACGACCTTGTCTTCCTGCGCGTCGGCGAACTCCTGATCCGACCCGGTACGAGACTGCGCCACGAGCGTGTCGATCTGGTCGATCGCGAGAATCGTCGGACCGGTGATGGCGAGCAGGCGCGAGATGTTCTCGGCGATGCCCTGATGGCCGAGCTCGGCCCGGCGAATGCCCCAGGCCGAGAACTCGTCGGGATCGACGTCGTCGATCGACTGCAGGTACGCGTCGCCCAGATCCTGAACGGCCGAATCGGGGGCGATGGACAGCACGAGCGCGCGCAGCGTGTGCTGCGACGTCCGTCGATGGCGCGGGTGAACCTTGTACACCGCGGTGACGAAATCGTTGAGCGTATCCGCGTCGATCATGCTCTCGCCCATGATCTTCGCGCGCTGATCCTCGGCGATGTCGCCGATCTCGCAGAGCCGTCGAAGCAACAGCCCGAGCTGGCTGTCCGATCCGCGGCCGGACGGACGCATCAGATCGTCGAGCATCCCCATCAGCGTCGAACGCCAGAATCCGGCGGCGTCGAGCAACCTGATCAGGAAGAAGTACCCGCCCTTGAGCTGTACTTCCTCTCGCACCTGGCCGAGCAGGTGCGTCTTGCCCGAACCGGCCGGGCCGCGCACGACGACTCCGAGTGGACTCGCGTCGTCGGAGGCGTCAGCGTCGTCGTACGCGTTCATCACCTCGAGGAACACGCGTTCGTGCATCCCCGGTACGTGCACGTTCGACTGAGAACGCCACACGTCGTCGGGTGTCGGTGCCCAACTCAGCCGCACCGATTCGAGAGCTCGGATCTGCTCGCTGTCCGTCATCGTCGACTCAACGCCCATCATGGTTCGATCGAGAGAAGGTGGTTCTGCTGATTTCCGACGACGACGGCCGCGGCGCGTTCCTCGTCGGTCAGCGTCTTCTGATTTTCCTCCGGTATCAACGAGACGTCCGGGGCGCGACGCAGGCGCCCGAGAGCGTCGTCCAGATCGGTTCTGGGTATGTCGCGCAATTCGTTTCGCAATCTGGACAGTCGGACGGTGCTGCCGGGTTCGCGGGCGAGCCCGGCGTAGGCCGCGCGAATCGAGGCTTCGATGTCGACCGCGGTCTCGGTCTTCTCGACGGGTTCGGGCTCCTCTGTTCGCGGCGAGAACACATCCGCCGGGCGGGCGTCGGTGCGATCGAGCCACCGTCGCAACCCCGCCAACACGGTGAACATTGCCTTGCCCGCGCCGGTCGATCGAGCCGGTGGTTCTCCACCGATGAGTTCGCCGCAGACCCGCCATCCCTTGTCGGTGAGTTCGAGAGTCATCGGTCGCACGGACGAATTCACTTCGACGAGACCGGCGTTCTTCAGCTTGTCGCGGGACGCCTTCGCGAGCTCGGGGCCCATCGCTTTGAGTTCGGAGTTCTTGACCGGGCTTGCCTCGGCCATCAGGACCAGCAGCACTGCCGCCTCGGTCCCGTTCAGGTCTTCGGTACTCATCGAGGATCCCCCTTCGATCGTCTTCTCGATACTGCCTCGCGGATGGTAGCTACCGCACGTTGCGGATCGTCGATCACCTGAGCGTTGGTGAAGCGCAACACCATGTAGCCGTGTGTCTGCAGTTGGTTGTCGCGCACGCGGTCCTCGGCGAAGCGGTCGACGGCGCGGTGCTCGTTGCCGTCGATTTCCACGACGATCTTCTCGGTGCGCCACAGTACGTCGACCGTGAACGGTCGGCCGAGCTCGCCGAGCCGGATCGAACGATTGTGCTCCCGCCCCGCAGCCCAGTCGTGCACGTCCAGCGCTCGATACAAGCGCTTCTCCGGATCGCTGGCCGGGTGCGGATGTCCCGCGATCGGCGGATAGCTCAGGGGTCGGAACCGATCGACCACGGTCTCGACCCCAGCGGGCACGGCGGGCGCGTGCACCGCCACGGACCGGAACCGGTCCATGTTCGACGCCCCGTCGCCCGTCACCCACACCGCTGCACCGGCGTGCGTGCACAGCCATTCCGCAGCTGTCCCGACGACTCCGGCATCCGTTCCGGCCGGCACGACCAACACGAGCGCAGCAAGGCTTCTTCGACGAGCCGAGGCAAGTATTCGGGTCGAGCCTGCTGCGCGAGTTTCGACGGTGAATGCGGCTCGACGCGGCGCACTCCCCGCGGCGGCTGCATTTGCCAGAGCCCCGACGTAGGGGCCGAAGTGTGCGGTGTCGGCACCGAGCCGAGCGGCGGCGACGCGAGCAGCGCGCCGATCCAACGACGACGAGCCGGAGTGATGGTCGAAGTCGGTGAGCCACAGCGGAACCGAATCGACGGCGGCGTTCTCGAGTTCCGTGACCACTGCATCGACGAGATCGACGGCACGATCGGCCGTCGTGGGATCGATCGCGAAGAACACGATCGCAGGTGCGTCCACCGGTAGAGGGTTCACGGATTCGGCGAGATCACGCTCGGTGACCCCGTGGATGCGCACGACCCGGTCCAGGGGCAGACTCGACCACCACGCGGTGTCGTCGCGCTCCGACGTCATCGCCGCGCCCCGTCGATCCGAAGATGTCCCATCCCCAGAACCGTACCGATTGCCCCGAAGGGCGCAGGTGACGGCGGGTGGCCCGGTGACGACGATTTGGATGCCGGGGACCCGTTCCCCTACACTTGACCGGTTGCCTGTGGCAGCGGTGTGCCTTCGTGTGCCCGTACCCAGCAGCCGACCGCGCGTGTCGGGACGGAAATCCGGCACGTACGTACATCCAGGTCAAGGAGAAGTTAGTGATTCAGCAGGAGTCGCGAGTACGCGTCGCTGATAACACGGGCGCGAAGGAAATCCTTTGCATCCGCGTTCTCGGTGGTTCGTCACGTCGCTACGCCGGAATCGGCGACATCATCGTAGCTACGGTGAAGGACGCCATTCCCGGTGGAAACATCAAGAAGGGTGAGGTCGTCAAGGCCGTCATCGTCCGCACCATCAAGGAGCGTCGCCGTCCGGATGGCTCGTACATCCGTTTCGACGAGAACGCTGCGGTGCTGATCAAGCCGGACAACGATCCCCGTGGAACTCGTATCTTCGGCCCGGTCGGCCGTGAGCTGCGTGAGAAGAAGTTCATGAAGATCGTCTCGCTCGCCCCGGAGGTGCTGTAAATGAAGGTGCACAAGGGCGACACCGTTCTCGTGATCGCAGGCAAGGACAAGGGTGCCAAGGGCAAGGTCATTCAGGCCTACCCCGCTGACTCCAAGGTTCTGGTCGAGGGTGTGAACCGCATCAAGAAGCACACTGCGGTCTCCGCCAACCAGCGCGGCGCATCCTCGGGTGGCATCGTCACCCAGGAAGCCCCGATCCACGTATCGAACGTCGCAGTGGTCGACTCGGACGGCAACCCTACTCGCGTGGGCTACCGGACCGACGAAGAAACCGGCAAGCGCGTTCGTGTTTCCCGGAAGAACGGGAAGGACATCTGAGATGACTACCACCGAAAACATCGCGGGCGAACAGCCCCGCCTCAAGGCGCGCTACCGCGCCGAGATCAAAGACGCCCTGAACACCGAATTTGCATACGAGAACGTCATGCAGATCCCCGGCATCGTCAAGGTCGTCGTCAACATGGGTGTCGGCGACGCCGCCCGTGACGCCAAGCTGATCAACGGTGCAGTTGCCGACCTCGCTGCCATCACCGGCCAGAAGCCGGAGATCCGCAAGGCACGCAAGTCCATCGCACAGTTCAAGCTGCGCGAAGGAATGCCCATCGGCGCACGCGTCACCCTCCGTGGCGACCGCATGTGGGAGTTCCTCGACCGTCTGGTCTCCATTGCCCTTCCCCGAATCAGGGACTTCCGCGGCCTCTCGGGCACGCAGTTCGACGGCAACGGAAACTACACGTTCGGCCTCAACGAGCAGTCGATGTTCCACGAGATCGACGTGGACAAGATCGATCGTCCGCGCGGCATGGACATCACCGTAGTAACCACCGCAACCAACAACGAAGAAGGCCGCGCGCTGCTCAAGCACCTCGGCTTCCCGTTCAAGGAGAACTGAGTCCATGGCGAAGAAGGCATTGGTCAACAAGGCCAACAAGAAGCCGAAGTTCGCGGTGCGTGCATACACTCGCTGCAACCGCTGCGGCCGTCCCCATTCCGTGTTCCGCAAGTTCGGCCTCTGCCGTATCTGCGTGCGCGAGATGGCACACGCCGGAGAGCTTCCCGGAGTTCGCAAGAGCTCCTGGTGATCTGAGGCCTCCGGGCTTCACCACACCACGCTGATGGGCGTGGGTTCCGAAAGGAACCCACGCCCATTTCGCGTTTGCTCAGGCCTCCCGTCTCAGACCGACCACACATCGTTTCTTAGATCGAGTGACCGAGTCAGATCCAGTGCGGCAGAACGGTCGTCGTTGTCGACGAGAAGGAGCAGGCCACGTTCGGACATCGCAGACGCGAGAGTGTCGGTGGGAACGGTTCGACATCCGGCCGGCATTCCCGCGACTCCGAGCTCTCGATAGGTATCGGCAATCGCAACCACGTCCTCGACGGTGTCCATTCCCAGGACGGTCACGAAATGTCCTACGCTCCAATCGAATTCGGTCAGGTCTTCGGTGTGCACATTCGCAACCAGGCCGAACCGGAACTGCACGTCGGCCAGGCGGGTCAGGAGCAGGCGGAGCCCGTCGGAACCGGGGCCCACGATCGGAACCACCACGACGCGTCCTTCGGTCGCCGTCTCGATGCCCGTCGCAAGACCTGACGCTGTGGTCCCGGCCGCATCGATCGATGCGGCCCTCGGTAGGCAATCCCACCCGTCGGTGATCCGGGGCGTTCCGGGCGGACGGGCCGCGACGGTCTCGCCCGGCCAGATCGCGGATCCCGATGCGATCGCGAGTGCAGTCACGTCCGGTGCGTCGTCGCCCACGACGGCCGTCGACGCTATCGATGCCGAGAACGGTCCGCAGAGCTGATCCGGTTGCGGCAGAGCGCTGTCGAGGGCAGAGACGATTGCGCCGACGCCGGGGAACTGTCGCAGCATGTCAATAGATCCAGCGCAGTGATTCGAGCAGTTCGTCCTCGGTGTGGCTCTCCGCCCACGCTGCATCGGCGTCCCGGCAGGCAACGAACGCGCCCAGAAGGTCTTCGCCCAACACGTCTGCGACCAGCGCCGACGACAGTAGGTTCTCCCGTTGTTGGGCATGGGTCGTCGCGAGTGGTGAGATACCGGCGGCGTCGCGACGGGCATCGTCCCAGCCGCCCACATCCGCCTGAACCGGTGGCGACAACGTCGCCGAATCGGCCACTCCCGACATGCCGGCCGCGATGGTGACGGCAAGCGCCAGATAGGGGTTGGCGGAAGCGTCGCACGCCTTCAACTCGACGTTGGTGTGATCGGGACCGAGGAGGGCAGAACCGGGTACGAGCCGTACTGCCGCTTCGCGGTTCTCGACGCCCCAGAACCCGAAGGCACCGGCCCAGTATCCGGGTCGACGTCGGAGCAAGGATCCCGAACTCGGTGCGGTGACGGCAGTGAGTCCCGGCAGCTCTCGAACCAGGCCCGCGATGTACGACTGCCCGGTCTCCGACAATCCATGCTCTCCGTCTCCGGTGAGAGCGTTGTGCCCGTCGCGAACCAGTGACGTGTGCAGGTGCCATCCGTTGCCTGCACTGCTGGACGCGGGCAGGGGAGCGAAGCTCGCCCGCAGGCCGTGAGCTTTGGCGGCAGAGTGGATCGTCTGCCGCGCGAGAACTTGCGCATCGGCTGCAGCAAGGGGATCGAGTGGCGCGAGCGCGATCTCGATCTGGGACATGCCGTACTCGGCGTGAATCTGACCGATGCTCACACCGTTCGCAGACAGGGCGTGCAGCAGCGATACGACGAATTCGTCGACATCGCGGAGCGCGTTGGCGGAGTAGGCAGGTCCTCGATGGGCGGACAGTCCGTCCGATTCCCGGGTCAGGGCGAACTCGATCTCGAACCCGGCCCGCACCTCGAAACCGGCATCGGACGCCTTCTGCACCTGCCGCTCGAGAACAGCGCGTTGGTCGTAGGGCCAGGGAGAGCCGTCCGCGGAGAGCTGCCTGCCGTGTACCCAGGCAAGCCCCGGTTGGCCGGCAAGTGGAACCACGCTCGACGCGTTGTCGATCACCGGAATCAACCGAACATCGCCGGACGGCGTCGACAGTCCCTCGTGAGCGAAGGTGATCCCGTCGTGCGAATCGAACACCGCGAACACCGCGGTGACTCCTACGCCGCGACGTGCAACTGCGGTCAGTTCTGCGGTGGGCACGGTGCGTGATCGAACGATGCCGTTGTTGTCGACCCACCCGATCGTCACCCCGGCGATGGTGCGGTCACGCAGAGTGTGGGTGAGGTGATCGATGTCGACTGCCTTCGAGTCCGTCATGGTCCGACGTTAGCGAAGAAGTGGACGCCGGGGTGTCCGACTGGACCCGAGCCGTCGCGCAATGGTAAGGCGATTTGGTCTTCGGGTGCGCGATGCCTACACTAGAGCGGTTGCCCGGGCTTCGTCGTGCCTGCACGCGAGTCCTTGCAATGGAAACGCAACCTCGAGTTCTCCGTACGTCAGCATCGAAATGCGGAAGCTCGAAACACCTGGCAGTGCAGCGATGCATTGCTTGGAGCGCAACCCCTGACCGGCAACAGTCGGTCAGGACATGTTCACTTCGTTGTAGGCCCACGATGTGACGAGCCAGGCCCGCCGGGTTTTCGAGAATCCAGGGGCACCAGCTCGCGCGTGCTGCATGGGAACCGCTGCGAGAAAGGTGCACAGGTCACACCATGACGATGACCGATCCAATTGCAGACTTCTTGACCCGTCTGCGCAACGCCAATTCGGCGTACCACGACGAGGTGAAGCTTCCCCACTCGAAGCTCAAGGCGAACATCGCCGAGATCCTCAAGCGCGAGGGCTACATCTCCGACTACCGCACGGAAGACGCCGAGGTGGGCAAGACCCTCATCGTCGATCTGAAGTACGGCCCGAGCCGTGAGCGCAGCCTCGCCGGCGTGCGACGCGTCTCCAAGCCCGGTCTCCGGGTATACGCAAAATCCACCAATCTGCCCAAGGTTCTCGGCGGCCTGGGCGTGGCGATCATCTCCACGTCCACAGGTCTGCTCACGGAGCGTCAGGCGGCCAAGCAGGGTGTGGGCGGAGAAGTCCTCGCCTACGTCTGGTAGGGGAGGCCACCACCATGTCACGTATTGGAAAATTGCCGGTACCGGTCCCCGCTGGAGTCGATATCACCATCGACGGCCAGAACGTTGCGGTCAAGGGCCCCAAGGGTGCCCTGAGCCTGACGGTCGCCGAGCCCATCCAGATCGCTCGCGCCGACGACGGCACCATCGCCGTCACCCGGCCCGATGACGAGCGCAAGAGCCGTGCACTGCACGGACTCTCGCGCACTCTCGTCGCGAACCTCATCACCGGTGTCACCAACGGTTACACCAACAAGATGGAGATTCACGGCGTCGGTTACCGCGTCGTACTCAAGGGCAAGGACCTCGAGTTCGCACTCGGTTACAGCCATCCCGTGCTGATCGAAGCACCCGAGGGCATCACGTTCACGGTCGAGTCGCCCACGCGATTCACCGTTGTCGGCATCGACAAGCAGAAGGTCGGTCAGATCTCTGCCAACATTCGTCGTCTGCGGCGTCCGGACCCGTACAAGGGCAAGGGCATCCGCTACGAGGGTGAAGTGATCCGCCGCAAGGTCGGAAAGACGGGTAAGTGATATGAGCCAGCAAACAGCAGACAAGGCGAACGTCGTCAAGCGCACTCCGCGTGGCACCGACGTCTCGACGAAGCGTCGCCTGTCGAAGGCACGTCGTCACTTCCGCCTTCGCAAGAAGATCTCCGGCACGCCCGAGCGTCCCCGCTTGGTCGTCAACCGGTCCTCGCGTCACATCCACGTGCAGTTGATCGACGACCTCGCCGGCCACACGCTGGCCAGCGCGTCGAGCATCGAAGCCGATGTGCGCGCCCTCGAGGGCGACAAGAAGGCGGTCAGTGCGAAGGTCGGCGAGCTCATCGCCAGCCGCGCGAAGGCAGCAGGCGTCGAGGCAGTCGTGTTCGACCGCGGCGGCAACAACTACAGCGGCCGCATCGCGGCACTCGCAGACGCAGCCCGTGAAGGCGGGTTGACGTTCTGATGATGACAATGACTGACAACGGAAGGACAGCCTGATGCCGGGACGTCAACGGCGTGACGGCGGAAGCGGCCCCGCCGGACAGAACAGTGGCCCCAACGCAGGTGGCGACAACAACCAGCGCGGCGACAACCGCGGTGGCGGTCGTGACCGTCGTGACAACGGCCGTGGCGGCAACGCTGCGGACAAGTCGAACTTCATCGAGAAGGTCGTCACGATCAACCGCGTCTCCAAGGTGGTCAAGGGTGGTCGACGCTTCAGCTTCACCGCCCTCGTCATCGTCGGTGACGGCAACGGACTGGTCGGCGTCGGCTACGGCAAGGCCAAGGAAGTTCCCGCGGCCATCCAGAAGGGTGTCGAGGAGGCTCGCAAGAGCTTCTTCCGCGTCCCGATGATCGCCGGCACCATCACGCACCCCATCCAGGGCGAAGCCGCAGCTGGCGTCGTCATGTTGCGTCCGGCCAGTGCCGGTACCGGCGTCATCGCCGGTGGCGCGGTGCGTGCCGTGCTCGAGTGCGCCGGTGTCCACGACGTGCTGTCGAAGTCGCTCGGTAGCGACAACGCCATCAACGTCGTGCACGCGACCGTCGCAGCCCTCAAGGGTCTGCAGCGTCCCGAGGAAGTTGCGGCTCGCCGCGGCCTGACCCTCGAAGAGGTTGCACCCGCCGGAATGCTGCGCGCACGCGCACAGGCAGGAGCGGTGAAGTAATGGCTCAGCTGAAGGTCACCCAGATCAAGAGCACCATCGGCCAGAAGGCGAACCAGCGTGACAGCCTGCGTACTCTCGGGCTCAAGGGCATCCGCCAGACGGTCGTCCGCGAGGACAACCCGCAGAACCGCGGACTGGTCAACACGGTGCGCCACCTCGTAATCGTTGAGGAGGTCTAACCATGACCATCAAACTGCACCACCTGCGCCCCGCAGCCGGATCCAAGTCGACGAAGATTCGTGTCGGCCGTGGTGAAGGTGGCAAGCGTGGCAAGACCGCAGGTCGCGGTACCAAGGGAACCGGCGCACGCAAGAACGTGCCGGCACGCTTCGAGGGTGGCCAGATGCCCCTCCACATGCGGCTCCCGAAGCTCAAGGGCTTCACCAACCGCAACCGTGTCGTGTTCCAGGTCGTGAACCTGCGCGACATCGAGCGTCTGTTCCCCGAGGGCGGTCAGATCGGTATCCCCGAGCTCATCGCCAAGGGTGCCGTTCGCAAGAACGAGCCCGTCAAGGTTCTCGGCGACGGAAACCTGACCGTGAAGGTCGAGATCTCGGCCAACAAGTTCACGGGCTCCGCCAAGGAAAAGATCGCCGCTGCCGGCGGTTCTGCAACCGAGGTATGAGCATTGCTCCGATGCGTTGAGTAGCAATGCATCGAGCAGCAGTTCGTGACGATGGCCGCAGCCACAGCTCTCGCAGCTGAGCTGCGGCCATCGTTGCCTCGGCACCACGTGCCGTACTCGACCGAACGGACAGGGTCCAACACTGACCGTCGGGCGGTTCGATACGCACTGTTAGAGTTCTAGAGTTCACAGAAGTTCGTTTCGATGCGGGCGATGCATGTCGCCTGCAGTCCATGCTCGTGAGGCTCACAGGAGCGCCGGTTGCGCTCCTGACGAAGCACTCGCAGCGTCAACGCAGTCGTGCCAGGAGGATCTTTGCTTTCCGCCTTCGTGTCGGCCCTCAGGACTCCTGACCTGAGACGGAAGATCCTCTTCACGCTCGGTCTGGTGGCCCTGTATCGCTTCGGTGCCACGCTGCCGTCGCCGGGTGTCGACTACGCCAATGTCCGAGCATGCATCGACCAGGTCTCCGGTGGAGACTCTGCGGGCATCTACTCGCTGATCAACCTGTTCTCCGGTGGAGCGCTCCTCCAGCTCTCGGTGTTCGCGATCGGCATCATGCCGTACATCACCGCCAGCATCATCGTGCAGCTGCTCACCGTCGTCATCCCGAAGTTCGAGGAACTCCGCAAGGAGGGACAGTCGGGGCAGGCCAAGATGACGCAGTACACGCGTTACCTGTCGATCGCGCTGGCCATCCTGCAGGCGACCGGCCTGGTGGCCCTCGCCTCCCGCGGCCAACTTCTGCAGGGATGCCAGCAGGACATCATCGCCGACCAGAGCATCTTCGGCCTCGTCATCATCGTGCTCGTCATGACCGCAGGTGCAGCCGTCGTGATGTGGTTCGGTGAGGTCATCACCGAGCGCGGCGTCGGCAACGGAATGTCGCTGCTCATCTTCGCCGGAATCGCCTCGCGTATCCCCTCCGAGGGCAACTCGATCCTCGAGAGCCGTGGTGGGCTGGTGTTCGGATTCGTCTGCTTCGCAGCGTTCCTGATCATCACCGGCGTGGTGTTCGTCGAGCAGGGTCAGCGCCGAATTCCCGTCCAGTACGCCAAGCGCATGGTCGGTCGAAAGATGTACGGCGGCTCCTCCACCTACCTTCCGCTCAAGGTCAACCAGGCCGGCGTCATCCCGGTGATCTTCGCGTCCTCGCTGCTGTATCTGCCCAACCTGATCGCCCAGCTCACCTCGGCCAGCACCGCGGTCGATCCGAGCTGGTGGCAGCGCATCATCAACGAGTACCTGGTGAACCCGGCCAACCCGGTGTACATCGCGATCTTCTTCGGTCTGATCGTGTTCTTCACGTACTTCTACGTGGCGATCACGTTCAACCCCGAAGAGCGCGCCGACGAGATGAAGAAGTTCGGCGGGTTCATCCCGGGCATTCGTCCGGGCAAGCCGACCGCCGACTATCTGAACTACGTCCTCAGTCGCATCACGTTGCCGGGCGCGGTCTACCTGGGCACCATCGCCGTGCTCCCGAACCTGTTCCTCGACATCGGCAGTTCGGGTGGAGGACAGAACCTCCCCTTCGGTGGCACCGCCGTGCTGATCATGGTCAGCGTCGGCCTGGATACCGTGAAGCAAATTGAAAGCCAGCTGATGCAGCGTAACTACGAAGGGTTCCTCAAGTGAGACTTGTTCTGCTCGGTCCCCCCGGTGCCGGCAAAGGCACCCAGGCCGTCCTCCTGTCCGAGAAGCTGGGCGTTCCGCACATCTCGACCGGCGACCTGTTTCGCGCGAACATCGGTGAGAAGACGCCGCTCGGACTCGAGGCGAAGAAGTACCTCGATGCAGGCGACCTCGTTCCCAGTGAGCTGACCGTCGACATGGTCCGCAGCCGCCTCTCCGAACCCGACGCCGTGAACGGCTTCCTGCTCGACGGCTTCCCACGTTCGGTGGGTCAGGCCGAGGCACTGGTCGGCATCCTGGCGGACCTGAACGCGAAGCTCGACGCCGTACTCTCCTTCGTCGTCGACGAGGACGTCGTCGTCGAACGCATGCTCGCGCGTGGACGCGAGGACGACAAGGAAGACGTCATTCGTAACCGACTCAAGGTGTACCGGGACGAGACCGCGCCCCTGCTCGATTACTACGAGGGCCAACTCGTGACGGTCGACGCGATCGGTGAGGTGGACGAGGTCAACGCTCGCGCGCTGAAGTCCATCGAGGACCACGGCAAGTAATGGCATTCGGCCGTAAACGGAAGGTCGTGCCGTTCCGCAGTGCCGGCGAACTCGACGCCATGGCTGCGGCCGGCGCGGTCGTCGGCGCTGCTCTGGTGGCAGTGCGGGCAGCGGCGGTTCCCGGTGTCTCGACGCTCGAGCTCGACAGAGTTGCCGAGGCCGTCATCCGTGACGCCGGTGCGGTGCCGTCGTTCCTCGGTTACCACGGCTTCACCGGCAGCATCTGTTCGTCGGTCAACGACCGTGTGGTGCACGGCATTCCGTCGGCGGACGAGCTCCTGGTCGCAGGCGATCTGGTGTCCATCGACTGTGGGGCGGTTCTCGACGGTTGGCACGGAGACTCGGCGTGGACATTCGGTGTCGGCGACATCATCGAAGCCGATGCGATGCTGAGCGAGGCGACGAGGCTGTCGATGGAGGCAGGTATCGCCGCGATGCTTCCCGGCAATCGGCTCACCGACGTCTCGCACGCCATCGAATCCGGAACCCACGCGGCCGAGCAGGCGCACGGCCGCAAGTACGGGATCGTCGACGGATACGGCGGTCATGGCATCGGTCGTGAGATGCACATGGACCCGTTCCTCGCGAACGAGGGTGCGCCGGGTAAGGGACCGGAGCTGGTCGTCGGATCCACTCTGGCAATCGAGCCCATGCTGACCCTCGGCACGTACGACACCGACATTCTCGACGACGGCTGGACGGTCGTGACCACCGACGGATCCCGATCGGCGCACTGGGAACACACCGTTGCCGTCACCGAGGACGGGCCGCGGATCCTGACACTACGACCCAGCTAGGGTCACCAGGCCAGTGATCCGTAGCGTCGGCCGCCGCGGACCAGTCCGAGATGCGCAGCCACCAGACGAAGCCAGAGTCGAGTCGGCATCCTGGTCACTGCAGTGGGAAGCAGTGGGTTTCGTACGCCGAGCATCAGCAGGGCGACGGAGATCGTGCGAGCCCGGAAGGGCGGGCAGCCGTGTGCTCGGTGTAGTCCGCGTACGTGAGCCGATCCGTACCCGAGCGCGCCTGCCTGCTTCCAGTTCTCCCGACGTCCGGTGCGAAGTCGGTACGACACCAGTGGTTCGGCGATGAAATGCAGTCGATACCCCGCGTGCTGTGCGCGCCACGAGAACTCCATGTCCTCGCTGGCGTGAACGTACTCGAGCATGCCGTCGAGCTCGACGTAGGTCGATCTGCGGCACGCCATGCTGGCACCGATGGCGAACGGTAGGAATGTCGACTTGCCCTGATCCGAGGGCGGTGCGAACGGTGTCGATGCGCGCACGGCAGCGGAATTCAGCGTCTCCGTCTCCAGACCGGTACCCACGATGTCGTACTCGTCGAGGCCGGCAACGATGCGCCGGAGCCAGTTCGGGTGGACCGCGTCGTCCGCGTCGCAGAAGGCGAGCAGGTCGCTGCGGGCGGCGTCTGCACCTCTGTTACGTGCGAACGATGCGCCCGGGGTTCCCGCAGCGTCGACGTACTGCAGGTCGAGCGCTCCACGGAGGCAATGGTTCTCGATGTGTTCGCGAAGGCCGTCGGTCGAGCCGTTGTCGCTGACGATCACCGTGAAGGGATGCTCGTAATCCTGTCGAGCGAGAGCTCGCAGTTGATCGTCGAGAACGTCCTTGGAGTTGTGTACCGGAATGATGACGGATACGCCCGGGTTGCCGGCGCGCGTGCCTGAGCTCAAGAGGGGTGCCTCGTGGTCGTCGTCGCGGACACGGCCGCCGCTGCGAGGGCAGGCGGGACGGCCCGTGTTGTGCGGCTGGGATACAGCCGGGCAGAACGCTAGCTCAGGAAATCGAACTGGGGCAACCGTTGACCCGGAGCATGGATGCGGAACGCATTTGGCCAGACGTGCATTACCCGGTAACATGGATCGACGGTGCGCCCTGCGTACCGGATGTTCGCGTGCCCTGGTGGCCTGCGAACCGTTCCGGCGACACGTCGGCCCGTCGATTCGGGTCGGTCAGTGGGCATCACGGTAACGGAAACAGATGCAATCAACCAGGTGTGAGAGCCAGGATCGCGGAGGATATGGCCAAGAAAGACGGTGCTATCGAGGTAGAGGGCCGAGTTGTCGAACCGCTGCCCAATGCGATGTTTCGCATTGAGCTCGAAAACGGCCACAAGGTACTCGCTCACATCAGCGGAAAGATGCGTCAGCACTACATTCGCATCCTTCCCGAGGATCGCGTCGTGGTAGAGCTCTCGCCCTACGACCTCACGCGTGGACGCATCGTTTACCGCTACAAGTAAGAGCTTCCCCGGCCACGTCCGGTCGGGGGGAACCATGCTCGGAGCCGCTGCCTGCAGTCGGGCCGAGCTACACACAGGAGATCAACGACGTGAAGGTTCAGCCGAGCGTCAAGAAGATCTGCGAAAAGTGCAAGGTGATTCGTCGTAACGGGCGCGTCATGGTGATCTGCGACAACCTGCGTCACAAGCAGCGTCAGGGATAACCACCGAGCATTTCGCACGTCGGCTTGGCAACAGCTAGAAGATGACCTCCCAGCACCAACCGCGACACACGCGTTGCGGCATACCCCCGGCACGGAGGCCGGGGCCCCACTGAGTTGGTTGAAAGACGCTTCACACCCCAGCGGTGAGAAGGACACAGGGGACGGACTGGGAGCAGACCTCCGGACAAGAAAAGGAAATGCCACATGGCACGTCTCGCAGGTGTGGATCTGCCGCGCGAAAAGCGCATGGAGATCGCACTGACTTACATCTACGGCGTCGGCCGTACCCGCTCCAAGGAAATCCTCACAGCGACGGGCGTCAGCCCCGACCTGCGAAGCAAGGATCTCGGCGACGACGATCTGCGCAAGCTCAGCGATTACATCAACGAGTCCCTCAAGGTCGAGGGCGACCTGCGCCGCGAGGTTCAGGCCGACATCCGCCGCAAGATCGAAATCGGCTGCTACCAGGGTCTTCGCCACCGTCGTGGTCTGCCCGTCCGTGGACAGCGCACCAAGACCAATGCGCGTACCCGTAAGGGACCCAAGCGCACCATTGCCGGCAAGAAGAAGGCGAAGTAATGCCCCCCAAAGCACGCGGTACCGGTCCGAAGAAGGCGCAGAAGACGCGTCGCAGGGACAAGAAGAACGTCCCGCACGGATCTGCGCACATCAAGAGCACGTTCAACAACACGATCGTGTCGATCACCGACCCCGCCGGAAACGTCATCTCGTGGGCGTCCTCGGGACACGTGGGCTTCAAGGGCTCGCGCAAGTCGACTCCGTTCGCCGCACAGCTCGCAGCCGAGAACGCTGCGCGCAAGGCACAGGAGCACGGCGTCAAGAAGGTCGACGTGTTCGTCAAGGGTCCCGGCTCCGGCCGTGAGACCGCGATCCGCTCGCTTCAGGCCGCTGGCCTCGAGGTCGGCACCATCTCCGATGTCACCCCTCAGCCGCACAACGGCTGCCGTCCGCCCAAGCGGCGTCGGGTCTAGCGGGAAGGAAAGGTTTAGAAAATGGCACGTTATACCGGTCCTATCACCCGCAAGTCGCGTCGTCTGCGCGTCGACCTCGTCGGAGGCGACCAGGCGTTCGAGCGTCGTCCCTACCCGCCCGGCCAGCACGGCCGCGCGCGGATCAAGGAGAGCGAGTACCTGCTCCAGCTGCAGGAGAAGCAGAAGGCTCGCTTCACCTACGGCGTCATGGAGAAGCAGTTCCGTCTGTACTACAAGGAAGCCAACAGGACCGTCGGCAAGACCGGCGAGAACCTGCTGACCATCCTCGAGAGTCGTCTCGACAACGTCGTCTACCGCGCCGGACTGGCACGTACGCGTCGTCAGGCCCGTCAGCTGGTCACGCACGGTCACTTCCTGGTGAACAACAAGCGCGTCGACATCCCCAGCTACCGCGTCTCGCAGTACGACATCATCGACGTCCGTGAGAAGTCGGCTCAGACGCTGCCGATCCAGATCGCCCGCGAAAGCTACGGCGACCGTCCCGTCGCCCCGTGGCTGCAGGTCGTTCCCAACCGTCTTCGCATCCTGGTTCACAGGTTGCCGGAGCGCGCACAGATCGACGTGCCGCTCCAGGAGCAGCTCATCGTCGAGTACTACTCGAAGTAAGGCGCGGCACGCATGTGAGTCTCCCCGCGAGGCTCACATGCGTCTTCGCCTCCACACGTGGGCGTCAAATAGCGGACGCCCGTACAGGAGGAACACACAATGCTCATTTCACAGCGCCCGACGCTGACCGAAGAGGTCATCGCCGACAACCGCTCGAAATTCGTCATCGAGCCGCTCGAGCCCGGCTTCGGTTACACACTCGGCAACTCGCTCCGCCGCACCCTGCTGTCGTCGATCCCCGGCGCTGCTGTCACCAGCATCCGTATCGACGGCGTCCTCCACGAATTCACCACCGTCCCCGGAGTCAAGGAAGATGTCACCGACATCATCCTGAACCTCAAGGGCCTCGTGGTGAGCTCCGAAGAAGACGAACCGGTCACCATGTACGTCCGCAAGCAGGGCCCAGGCGCTGTGACCGCAGGCGACATCGTGCCTCCGGCCGGCGTCACGGTGAACAACCCCGATCTGCACATCGCGACCCTGAACGACAAGGGCAAGTTGGAGATCGAGCTCGTCGTCGAGCGCGGTCGCGGCTACGTCCCCGCCGTTCAGAACAAGGCATCGGGTGCCGAGATCGGCCGTATTCCGGTCGACTCGATCTACTCGCCCGTGCTCAAGGTCACCTACAAGGTGGAGGCCACCCGCGTCGAACAGCGCACCGACTTCGATCGGCTCGTTCTCGATGTGGAGACCAAGAATTCCATCACCGCGCGGGACGCGCTCGCTTCGGCGGGCAAGACCCTGGTTGAGCTCTTCGGCCTCGCCCGTGAGCTGAACGTCGAAGCAGAAGGCATCGAGATCGGACCCTCGCCCGCCGAGGCCGATCACATCGCTTCCTTCGGACTCCCCATCGAGGATCTGGACCTCACCGTCCGGTCCTACAACTGCCTCAAGCGCGAGGGTGTTCACACCGTCGGCGAGCTGGTTGGTCGTACCGAGTCCGATCTGCTCGACATCCGTAACTTCGGGCAGAAGTCCATCGACGAGGTGAAGGTCAAGCTGCATTCGCTCGGCCTCTCCCTCAAGGACAGCCCCGCGTCGTTCGATCCGAGCACCGTGCCTGGCTACGACGCCACCACGGGCACGTGGAGTGACACCGACGCCGGCTCCTTCAGCGACACCGAAGGTGCCGAGCAGGACTACGCCGAGACAGAACAGCTGTAATCAGCTCGCTGGAGCTCTTACTAGGAGATTCATCATGCCCAAGCCCACCAAGGGCCGCCGTCTCGGCGGGTCGGCGTCGCACCAGAAGGCCATCCTGGCCAACCTGGCGACGTCACTCTTCGAGCACGGCCGCATCACCACCACCGAGTCGAAGGCCAAGCGCCTTCGTCCGCACGCCGAGAAGCTCGTCACCCACGCCAAAAAGGGTGACCTGGCGCATCGTCGTGAGGTTCTCAAGACGATCAACAACAAAGATGTCGTGCACAAGCTGTTCGCCGAGATCGGGCCTTTCTTCGCCGATCGCGACGGTGGCTACACACGCATCATCAAGACCGTCCCCCGCAAGGGTGACAACTCGCCGATGGCCATCATCGAGCTCGTCAACGAGCAGACGGTGTCCAACGAGGCAGATCGCGCACGCCGCGTGAAGGCTTCGCAGGCTGCTCCCGCCGCAACCGAGGCTCCGGCCGAGGACGCGACCGACGAGAACGTCGTCGAGGCTGTCGAAGCCGACGCGACCGACGCCGAGGTGGCCAACGCCGACGCAGTCATCGACGGCATCGAGGACAACGACGCACACGCGTCGGACGCCCCCGAGGCCGAGGAAGCAAAGAAGGACTAGTCCTTTTGAGCTCCGAGCACGATCGAAGCGGGCCCGCCATTCCCTCAGGGGAAGGCGGGCCCGCTTTTTCGGTACCCACCAGATTTCGGCTCGACATCTCCTACGACGGCACGCACTTCTCCGGGTGGGCGCGTCAACCGGGCATCCGCACCGTCTGCGGAGTGCTAGAGGAAGCCTTCACCACGGTGCTGCGGCAACCGATCGAGCTGACCGTGGCGGGCCGAACCGACGCGGGAGTCCACGCGACGGGTCAGGTGGCGCACTTCGATGCCGTCGACGTTTCGGTCGATCACGACAGGCTGGTCCGGCGAATGGCCCGGTTTCTGCCCACCGATGTTCGAGTGCGAGCCATCAGCACCGTCTCCGGTGATTTCGACGCGCGGTTCTCGGCGTACCGCAGGCACTACGAGTACCGATTCGGCACGGCGCTCTACGGCGTCGACCCCCTCGACGTGGCCGGTGTCGTCTCGTGGCCGAGGCCCATCGATCTCGGTGCGGTGCAGGAGGCATCCGCGAGATTGATCGGTCTGCACGATTTCGCCGCGTTCTGCAAGCGACGTGACGGGGCGACCACCGTTCGAGAACTGCAGCGGTTCGACTGGGAGCGCGACGGCGATCGACTCACCGCGTACGTCAGTGCCGACGCATTCTGCTGGTCGATGGTCCGCAGTCTCGTCGGTGCCATGCAGGCTGTGGGGGAAGGTCGGCGAACTCCCGACTGGGCGCAGTCGCTGTTGACGCGCCGCGAGAGAGCGAGCGAGGTGGCCGTGGCTCCGGCGCACGGCTTGTCCTTGGTTCGAGTCGACTATCCACCGGCCGACGAACTGGCCGCCCGTAACGCGGCCACCCGCGAGGCGAGATCGGCGATCACCGGCGACGGTTGCTGTGGGGGAGAGGGCTGACCGAACGCCCCCGGGTCTACTGTCGAAGCGATGAAGCCGATACAGCTCGCCGTCGTCGTCGGTAGTGTGCGCGCCGGTCGAGTGGGACCGACCGTCGCTTCCTGGGTTCGAGGTGTTGCCGCCGAACGCGCCACCGTCGAGGTGGTCGAGGTCGACTTGGCCGATTTCGATCTGCCGAACTCGCTCGTTCCGTGCGAGGACTCCGAGCGCTTCACCCGGACCGTCGGCGGCGCCGACGCCTTCGTGTTCGTCACCCCCGAGTACAACCACGGCGTGCCAGGTGCGTTGAAGACCGCCCTGGACACGGTGAAGTACGAGTGGCGTGGCAAGCCGGTGGGATTCGTCTCGTACGGTGGGCTCGGCGGGGGAATTCGAGCCACCGAACAGCTACGGCAGATCACCGCCGAACTGCACATGGTCTCCGTCCGAGACGTCGTGTCGCTGCATCGGGTGCGCAAGCGGTTCGACGAGTCGGGACGCATCGACGACGCAGCCGCCGTCGACGGCCTCGGGCGTCTTCTCGACCAGCTCGAGTGGTGGGCGGACGCGGTGGCAGGCGCTCGTGGGCGGGCCGACTACCCCGGTTGAGAATCGGTCAAGCACGTACGGCGGGGCGCAGGCTCCGGGGCCCGCCGATGAACGCCGTCTCCTGAGGAATCGTGACAAGCGTCAACTCGACGTCGAGTGGACCGGACCGGACTCGAATTCGATCACCCGACGCATGGGGCTGGACGATCGTCAGATCCGGTTCCGGTCGCGGGGCGCTTCGCTCCTGCTCGGTGTGGCCGATCCGCGGCACGTGCTCGGACAACGAGATCACGGTGACGCCCGAAAGTTTCTGTTGCGCAAGGGGTGCCGAACCGTCGGCGAAGTCGGTGAGGATCACGTCGTACGACGTGCGGGAACGGAACGTGGTGCCGTCGACCAGTAGTCGATCGGGAGCACCGATGGCGTCGAGGAGCGCTCGCCAGGCATGGGGGCGGTCGGTGCGGACGAGGATTCTGGCGCCGGTGGCGATGGCGCGGAACAGCAGTTGCTGAGCGAGGTAGAGCTCTCCGACGACCCGAACCCGACTCAGACCCGGTCCGAACAGCCGGACCGCGACGCCGTGTCCGCCGGCGTCGGATCCCAGCAGCTGGCCGCAGCCACTCACCGGTAGCAACAACTCGTCGACCGACGAGATATCGAGAACTCGGCTGGGAGACAACGACTTCGGTACGGGTATGGCCAACGGAAGCTGTGCGAGGATGCCGTCGCGTTGACTTGCGCTCATCGAGGTCAACGCGTGTACACGAGGCTTCGTGATCGGTGTCCGGGCGGAGAAACTGCACGACCCACGCACGCGCACCTTCCCGGTGTCGCGGGTCGGCTGCAGGTGGAACGACATCGTCGTTCCGAGTGACGGTGTTGCCCACAGGGTGGCGATGTCCTCGGCAGTGATTGCGCTGCAATCGATTCCGAACACCGTGCTCGACGCACCCGGCAGAGGTGCTGTCGACCATGTCTGGGTCAGATCGTCGATACCGACCCCTCGGCACAGGTGCAACACGGCCGACCGAAGCTCGGAACCCGTCAACAGTCGCGAGGACAGACCGTGGGCGTGCAGAGCGCGAAGGACCCGCGTGGTCGCAACGACAGCGGTACGGGCGGCTCCGGCTCTCCCTCCGCCTCTGACCTCGATCGCCCGAGCATTCGCGCGCAAGTCGAGAGTCACTGCTACCCAGACGGTTCGCACCGCTACCGCAGGCAGTGGACCGATGAGTCCCTCGTAGACCTCGGTGGCGACCGAACCTGCCGAGCTGCGGCAGCCGAGTGCGACGACGTCGATCGCGCGGACCTCGATGTCGTGCTGCCGCAGACACGACGCCAACGCATCGACGGGAAGTGCGTGCTGTGTAGCGGCGCTCGCCCTGCCGAGGACCGTGGTGGCGTGCCGGGGCGGGACGATCTCGAGGGTGCAGGTGACGGTGTCGCGCTGCCAATGGACCCCGACCGGGCCGTCTGCGGTGCCGGTGTGTTCCGTGGTGACGCCGACAGCGGGGACACGATCGGCGAGGAGCCGCCAGATGGACCGTACCCAGTCGACGACCGATCTGCGCCGGATCGCCACGAACGGAACGAGCGCCACCGCCGCAGCGACGAGCAGCACCGCCCACGGCCGCATATGCGCCGTGAACAGCGGCAGACCGATCGCCACGGCTGCGGTCTCGGCCACGATCACCCGCCGAACCGTGGGTGCGACGAAAGGAACGGCGGCTCGCCTACGCCCTGCCGAATCGGTACGCCTCATCGAAACCCTCCCCCCGAAGGTCACAGAGCCATCGACGACCGCAACACGGTCGCCGAGGTGTGCGGACGAACTGTACTGTGTCGCGTGACCCGAATGGGGATCGGGTCGTCTGCACAGTCCTGGGGAGGAATCGTGGCGTCGACGCCGACAACGAAGTGGCAGGTCGGCGGTTACCGCTTCCTCGTCCGCAGGATGGAACACGCGTTGATCAGGCGCGACGCTCGAATGCTGCACGATCCGATGAGGTCGCAGACGCGAGCGCTGCTGGTCGGTGTCGTCATCGCATGCATCGGTTTGGGGGGATGCGCTGCCCTGGCACTGTTTCGGCCACAGGACAAGATCGGCGACGCATCGATCGTGGTCGGCAAGGACTCGGGCGCGATGTTCGTGAAAGTGGACGACGTGTTCCATCCGGTGCTCAATCTCGCATCGGCTCGATTGATCGTCGGCAAACCGGACGATCCGTCGACGGTCCAGGAATCCGAGTTGTCGTCACGACCTCGCGGCGCACTGGTGGGTATTCCCGGTGCACCGTCTGCGCTGCCGCACGACGGCGACGGCAACGCGCAGTCGTGGACCGTCTGCGACACCGTCGACCCGATCGCAGGAGTGACCTCGACGACGGTGCTGGTGGGCAGTCCTCGCTACGGCGACAGCACGGCTGCGCTCGCCGAGTCCGAGGCGTTCCTCTGGACATCCAACGGCACTGCGTATCTCGTGCACGACGGCACCAGATCGCCGGTCGACCTGAACAACAGGGCGGTGGTCCGCGCACTCGGACTCGAGGACGCGACACCGTCCCCGGTCAGTACGGGTCTGCTCAACTCCGTGCCCGAATCACCACCCATCGCAGCACCGTTCGTTCCCCGAGCAGGTGAGGCTCCCGCGTTCCCGTTCGACGGGCGGACGATCGGTTCGGTCGTCAAGGTCGCCGGGCGCGACGTCCAGTACTACGTGGTACTCGAGGACGGAATCCAAGCGATCGACGAAACAGCGGCCCTACTCATCAAATTCACCGATTCGCAGGGCAGTCCGGATATCGCAGCCGTCAATCCCGACCTGCTCGCGGACGCACCCACAACCTCGTCCGGACTGGAGGTATCGACGTTCCCGGCGACCACTCCCGAGATAGTCGATACCGGTGAGCGTCCTGTGGGCTGCCTGACGTGGGAGCCGCTCGCAGTGGCGGACGGCGGACCGACGGCTCGACTGGTCGAGTCCGCCGGCCGTGGGTTGCCGCTCGAGACCGGTGCACTACCGGTTGCGTTGGCTCAGGCCGATGGGGGCGGTGACGCCGTCGACCAGGTCTATCTGGCACCCGGTAGCGGCGGGTTCGTACGCAGTACCGGCATTTCGACGTCGAGTACACGCCAGGGCAGCGTCTTCTTCGTGGCCGACACCGGAGTGCGCTACGGCGTCGATGGTCCCGAGGCCGCGTCGGCGCTGGGGTTCGGACCGCCGGCACCCGCACCATGGCAGATCCTCCAATTGCTCGGCAGCGGGCCCACTCTGGGGCGCGGGCAGGCACTGACGATGCACGACGGAGTCGGCCCCGACCCGCGGGCCGCCGCACTTCCGACGAAGTAGGGCCGGTTCAATCGGATCTACCCCGTCGGCGCAGTGGCACCGACAGGGCGAGCCCGAGCGCCAGGATCGCCGCCACCAGCACCGAACCGGTGACGGCTGCGGTCCGCGGGCGATGATCCGGCGCAGGCGGTGGCAACGGCGCAGTCATCGCGACACTGTCCGCAGGCACCGACAGGGGAGCAGCCGTCACCGAATCGGTCACCGCGGCAAGCGGATCGACGATGCCGTGGCCGACGAGGGGATTCCACCCCTCGGCCGGCGCATGCGCCGTTCGTTGGATCCGGTCCACCACCTCCAGCGCCGACAACTCGGGGCGGTGGGCGCGCACCAGAGCCGCCACCGCAGCAACGAGCGGTGCGGCAAAGCTCGTTCCGGTCATGGGAACGACGCCATCGGTGCCCAGGGTGCCGTTCGCCAGTCCGTTTCCCGTCGGCGACAGTGAGGTCATATTCGAACCAGGAGCCGCGACGTCGACCCATGGACCGCCCAGGCTGAACGAAGACGGTGTGCCATCCGATTCGACCGAACCGACGGTCAACACGTCGTCGAACCACGCCGGAGTCGCGATGGTCGCGAAGGAGGCCCACGGGTCCGCGTCGGGCCGAAGCGGGTCCGTCATCGGGTTCTGGGCCCGGCAGGCCGCGCTGCCGAGATTACCGGCTGCTGCAACGACGACGACGTTCTTCTCTCGGACGGCGTACTGCACGGCCGCGCCGAGCGGACCGTCGGGCACACCGCCTCCGGCGGGCACGCAGGCGACCTCGGAGATGTTGATGACCGAGGCCCCCGCGTCCACCGCAGTTCGGATGGCCATGGCCATGGTGCGTACGTTGCCGTAGCCGGCGGCGTTCTCCGGCTCGCCCGCCTGCTCCTCCTCCGACCTGTTGTCGACGATCTGAAAGACATTGCTGGACTGACGAATCGACAGAATTCGTGCATCGGGTGCGCCTCCGGCGAATCCGCTGCCCGGTGCGGTCTGTGCGGCGATCAGGCCGGCGACCATCGTCCCGTGCGCGTCGCAGTCGAACAACCCGTCACCTGCGCTGACGTAGTCACCGCCGGCGATCAGACCCGGTAGGCGTGGATGAGCGGTCACTCCGGTGTCGATGACGGCGACCACTTGACCTGCCCCACGGGTGATGGGCCAGACCGATGCGAAGTCGAGGGCCTTCAGCGCGGTCGGCACGTCCTGAACATCGGTGGCCGCGGACGGAAGGGCGCAGGCATTCTTCTGTTCCGTGGGTTCGAGAGGGCCGGGAGGACTCGGCGGAGGCAGCTGGAACGGGTCGATCACCGGACGTTCGGCGCCTGCCGGATACACCCCGATGACCGCGTTCGAAAACAGGGCGAGAGCAGTGAACGCCGCGATGACGATCGTTCGCTGCCGGCGCGTTGTCACAGCCCGCGGACGACGCTGTACAGACCGCACACCCACACTGCGATCGGAATGACCAGGGCGATGGCCGCGTATTCCAGCAGTTCGGCCGACCGCCGCATCACCGGCGAGTACGTGCGTGTGGGCACGAAAGCTCCGAAGATCGATGCCGTCACCGCGCCGGCCAGTGCCGCACCGAACAGGGCGAGCGCGTGTTCGGGCAACGCAACGAGCGCACCGATCGACAGCGCCAGCAGAATCGTCGTTCCCCCTGCAACCAACGGAACTGCGTGCGTCACCACCGCATAGGTGCGTCCGCGCAGAAGCAGGACGAGCGCACACAATCCCGCGAGCGCGACCCCCGGCCACCGGACGCCACCGTCGGAATCGGCTGCTGCCGCAACCAGCACGCCCGCCACGACGGCAACAGTGAACGCCGACAGCAGGCCGGATAGACAGCTACGCGCCACAGCTGCGGAGGCCTGCAGATCCGCGAACGAGATCGCGTCGAGCTCGGCTTCCTCGACCGTGTCCAGCGGTGCTCCTGCGGTGGGAACCGGTGGAAGCGGCAACTTGGCCTGCATCATCGACACCCGGGCAGAGAGCGCAATTCCCGCCAGGCCGGTGAGAGCGACCGCGGTGCCGATCGACGGTTGGGGCACGGTGGTGAAAAGCGCGCACACCGACGCAGCGAACGTCAGAACTGCGAGCAAAATCGCAGCGGTGAACAGTGCGAACCCGGTCCCGCCGATGCGAAGGGACAGCAGAGCCACAGCGCCCGCCATGGCCGAACCCAGCATCAGCTGAGCCGCACCGAACTGCCCGGGTACCAGCACAGTTCCGCCGGTGAACATCAGCGCTACGGCACATCCGCCGAAGACGACAGCGACGGCGTACTGGTCGTACACCCGCCCCAGAATCACCCCCGCGATCGCGAAGAGAATCGACGCAGTGACGGCAGCGAATCCCTCGACGACACTGCCGACATGCTCGGCTCCCGCACGGATCGGCTCCCGCGCCAGGACCGCGCATGCCACCAACACCGACAGACCGGTGACGACCGAACCCACCGTGCGCGCCGTACGCGCAGTCCACTGCCGAACATCGTCACTACCCGACCGTGCAACCGAATACATGAGGTCGTCGAACAGGGGAACCGGAGCGGGCCGCTCGGCCACACCCAGCACGAGCAATTCCCCGTCGCGCACCGACAGCTCGGACAACGTCGCAGTCGGCGACAACGGTGGAAACCCGATCCGCGCAAGCGTCCACGCCACCGGCAACCCGTCCGACACGGGATCCCCGTCGCTCGGCACACCGCCTCCCGAACCAGGCCGCACTCCCGCTCTCCCGGGTCGTTCCGCGGGCTCCACTCCCGCTCTCCCGGGTCGTTCCGCAGGCTCCACTCCCGCTCTCCCGGGTCGTTCCGCAGGCTCCACTCCCGCCGCCGCAATCATGTCGACGATTCCTGGAACGAGAAGGGAAACAGGAACGTCGATCGGCAGCGCCATGTCCACCTGCGTGGACCTGGCCAACACCGTCACCCGACAGACGTCCTGCGCGAAGACGGACTGTGCGCCCGATGCCCGCCGACTCGCGTCCGGCGCGGTGGGCGATTGTGTCGGATCGGCAGGTGCCGTGCGCGGTGGCACAATGCCGGCCGATGGACGGCTGTCGGCGCGTGTCATGAAGATCCCCCCGGATACGTACGATTCGCGTGCCGATGCCCGCCCCAGTGGGCATCGGTGTCCAAACCTTACGACATCGCTGCGACAATCAACCGGTCGTCGGAATCCACCTGCGACGTGCGCAGCTCTCAGGCAGGAACCAGATCGCTGACCTGTGCGAGCAACTCGAACGAGCGAAGCCACGACGCGCGGTCGGACACACCGGACGCGACGATCAGCTCGTCCGCCCCTGTGCGTTCGGCGAATCGATCGAGATAGTCCTTCACCATGTCAGGAGTGCCCACCGCCGAGTACTTGGTCATGTTCGCGATCTGTTGGCCCGCAGGCGCTTCGAGGACCATGTCGGCTTCCTCGTCGGTGAAGGTTCGGCCGCGGCCGAGCAGCAGGCTGACGCGACTGCGCTTGGTGCGCAGGAACTGAGCCTGTGCCTCGGCCATCGAATCGGCCGCGATCACGTTCACACCCACGATCAGGTGCGGCTCCGACAGTTGCGCGGACGGTCGGAAGTCTCGCCGATAGATCTCGACGGCCTGCTCGAGGGCGTCGGGTGCGAAGTGCGACGCGAAAGCATAGGGCAGGCCGAGTGCGGCCGCGAGCTGCGCGCCGAACAGCGAGGACCCGAGGATGTACAGCGGTACCTCGGTACCCGCGCCGGGAGTCGCGCTCACTCCGGGAATCAGGGACTCCGCCGACAGGTAGCCCTGCAGTTCCTGGACATCCTGGGGAAAGCGATCTGCCGACGCGGGATCTCGCCGCATCGCCCGCATCGTCACCTGGTCGCTGCCGGGGGCGCGGCCGAGACCCAGATCGATCCGTCCCGGGTGCAGCGTCGCCAGAGTGCCGAACTGCTCGGCGATGGTCAGCGGCGCGTGATTGGGAAGCATGATCCCGCCGGATCCGAGCCGGATTCGCTCGGTGTTGGCAGCGACATGCGCGATGAGCACCGACGTGGCCGACGACGCGATCGTCTTCATGTTGTGGTGCTCGGCGTACCAGATGCGTCGGTATCCCCAGTTCTCGGCATGCTGAGCGAGAGTGACGCTTGCATCGAAGCTGTCGCGGACTGTTTCGCCCTCGCCCACATGAGCGAGATCGAGGATGGACAAGGGTACGGACACGGTTGGGGCCAGCCTTTCGTTCGTCGAGCACGCGGCAGAAGAGCCACATCGATGTGCAACGGCGTCGGGCAGCGTTCTATTTCTCGAC
Organism: Rhodococcus sp. 06-470-2; assembly: GCF_002258235.1. Classification (NCBI taxonomy): domain Bacteria; kingdom Bacillati; phylum Actinomycetota; class Actinomycetes; order Mycobacteriales; family Nocardiaceae; genus Rhodococcus; species Rhodococcus sp. 06-470-2. The sequence continues at coordinate 158,488 of NZ_NOYB01000047.1, forward strand.
CGTCCGACGGGCGTGACGGCAGCTGTGGACCGGCCGGTCTTCGATGCGTTAGCCTGTCGTCCTGCGGCCTCGGGGGGAGGCCGCCGCGATGGGGTTCTGGGGGCGTGGCCGTGGGGGCGGATCGATGAGTACCGTGCACTTCGTTCGCGGTGCCAGACGGGAAGTGCCTCGATCTCCCGGCGGTGAAGTCACCCTGCAGTCGCCACCCGAGATCCCGCGCGCGGTGCCGGGCAATCTGCTGATGAAGCTGATGCCGCTGGTGATGGTGGCCGCGATGGTGGGGATGGTCGCGCTGATGTTCACCTCCGGGGCAGCGGCGAACCCGATGATGTTGATGTTCCCGGCTATGATGTTGATGTCCATGGTGGGGATGTTGGCAGGCGGCGGGAAGTCGGGCGGAGCGCGTGCGGCCGAGGCGAACGAGGATCGCAAGGACTACCTCCGCTATCTGGATCAGCTCCGCCGCGACGTCGCCGAGACCGAGCGCGCACAACGCAGAGCCCTCGAATGGAGTCACCCGGCACCCGAGACGTTGTGGTCGATCGCCGGAACCGAGCGCATGTGGGAACGGCGACTGTCGGATCCGGATTTCGCGCACGTACGAGTCGGCTGTGGGGATCAGCGGCTCGCCACTCGACTGGTTCCGCCGGAGACCGGGCCGGTGGAAGAACTCGAACCCGTCTCGGCAGTGTCTCTGCGCCGCTTCGTGCGAGCTCATTCGGTGGTGGCCGCGCTGCCGACCGCGGTGTCACTGAGAGGATTCGCGGCGCTGTCCGTATCGGGAGATCGCGACGCGGCCCGGGCGATGGTGCGCGCGATGTTGGCCTCGCTGTGCAGCTTTCACGGACCCGACCATGTCGCTGTCGCGATCGTCTGCGGGCCGGACACCGTGCAGCAATGGGAGTGGGCCAAGTGGCTCCCGCACACTCAGCACGACGCTCTGCGCGACGGTGCCGGGTCCGCTCGGATGATCTTCGGCAGCTTCCTCGAACTCGAGGGAGCACTCGGCGACGTGCTGTCCATGCGCAATCGGTTTGCGCGCGGAGCTGTTCCCGTCGCAGGCGTCGTGCAGTTGCTGATCGTGGTGGACGGCGGGCTTCTGGACAACCGATCGACCGATCTCACCGACACGGGCCTCGATTCCGTCACGATCATCGATCTGTCCGGCCTGTGTCCCGGACTCGCCGCATCGCGTGGCCTTCGGCTGTTCGCCGAGAACGGATCCATCGGAGCGGTCAGCGGAACCACGGTCGAGGTGTTCGCCGTCGCGGATTCGATGAGCACCACCCAGGCGCACACCGTGGCTCGACGCCTGTCGCCGTATCGTGCGCCGTCGTCCTCGTCCGTCGTCGATGTCGTCGACGACGGCGGAGTCCCGATCTCGGGATGGAACAGCCTGGTCGGTATAGCCGATGTCGGTGCACTCGACACGGACCGAGCGTGGACGACGCGGCGCGGACGCGAGAGGCTGCGGGTACCGATCGGTGTCGCCCCCGACGGCAGCGCCGTCGAGATCGATCTGAAGGAATCCGCCGAGAACGGTATGGGACCTCATGGATTGTGCATCGGGGCAACGGGTTCGGGAAAATCGGAGTTCCTCCGCACACTCGTGCTGGGCTTGGTGTCGACTCACTCGCCGGACCAGCTGAACCTGGTGCTCGTCGACTTCAAAGGCGGTGCGACGTTCGCAGGCCTGGAGTCGGCACCGCACGTGGCCGCGGTCATCACCAACCTGTCCGAGGACCTGGCGTTGGTGGATCGAATGCGCGATGCGCTGGCCGGTGAGATGAACCGTCGGCAGGAATCGCTGCGTTCGGCCGGCAACTTCGCGAACGTCTCCGACTACGAGAGGGCACGAGCCGCGGGAGCGGATCTGGCACCGATGCCCGCCTTGTTCGTGGTGGTCGACGAATTCTCGGAATTGCTCAGCCAGCAACCGGAATTCGCCGAGTTGTTCGTCGCGATCGGTCGGCTCGGACGTTCTCTGCACATGCATCTGCTGCTCGCCAGTCAGCGCCTCGAAGAAGGAAAGTTACGCGGTCTCGACAGTCACCTGTCCTATCGAATAGGCCTGAAGACGTTCTCCGCGAACGAGTCTCGATCGGTGCTCGGAGTTCCCGACGCCTATCATCTGCCTGCACAACCGGGTGCGGGCTACCTCAAGTGCGATTCGGCCGAGATCGTCAGGTTTGCCGCGGCGTACGTCTCCGGCCCGTACTCGCCGCCGCGTTCCGGTCCTGGCGTTCGGCCCTCACTCGGAGGCGACATCGGGCCGAGGCCCTTCACCGCCTACGCGGTACCGCTCGACTCGGTCGATCTCGGCCGCATCGAGGCTGCCACTGCGCCCGAGGCAGAACCGGATCCGGTCGACTCCCGGAGCACCGGCCCGACGGTGTTGGATGTGGTCGTCGGACGAATTCGGGGTCGCGGAACGCCGGCCCACGAGGTGTGGTTGCCGCCGCTGGACACCGCACCGACGTTGAACCGGTTGCTGCCCGACTCGGTTCTGACCGAGCGCATCGGTCCGCTCGCCGCCCTGCGTGCCCCGATCGGCATCATCGACCGGCCTTTCGATCAGCGCCGTGATCTGCTGACCGTCGATCTGTCCGGTGCTGCGGGCCACGTCGCCATCGTCGGTGCCCCGCAATCGGGTAAGTCGACGGCGCTTCGGTCCTTGATCTTGGCGCTCGCGATGACGCATTCGCCGGCGCAGGTCCAGTTCTACTGCCTGGATTTCGGCGGCGGAACGCTGGCCGGGCTGGCCGATCTGCCGCACGTCGGATCGGTGGCCAACCGGCTCGATGTCGACCGGGTTCGGCGGACCGTGGCCGAGGTCGCCGGCGTCGTTCGGCAGCGAGAGAAGACCTTCCGTGATCGCGGGATCGACTCGATGGCGGAGTTCCGACGGCGTCGTGCAGCGCACCCCGTCGACCCCGAGGATCGGTTCGGTGACGTCTTTCTCGTCATCGACGGCTGGCCGTCCATCAGGTCCGATTTCGAGAGTCTCGAACAGCAGATCGCAACCTTGACGACGCAGGGCCTCGCCTTCGGTCTGCATCTGATCCTCACCGCCTCTCGGTGGGCGGAAGTTCGGCCCGCGACCAAGGACCTGATCGGTACTCGACTGGAACTGCGGCTGGGAGATCCGTCGGATTCGGACATGGGCCGAGCCAAGGCCGCGAGCGTTCCCGAAGGGCGTCCGGGCCGGGGTATGACCAGGGACGGACTGCATCTGCTGATCGCACTTCCACGAGTGGACGACGTCTGTTCCGTCGACGGACTCTCTCGCGCGGTCGGTGAGTCGGTCGCCGCGATCTCGGCTGCATCTGCGGGAACCCCGGCACCGCCGGTGCGCATGCTGCCCGAGCTGCTCGAACGATCCGCGATCGTCGATCGGCTCGGTGATACGTGGCCACGAATCCGCGGCGGTATCCCCGAGCTCGGAGTTCCAATCGGCATCGACGAAGCCGAGTTGGCACCGGTCGTGGTCGATTTCGCGGAGAATCCACACTTCGTCGTGTTCGGTGACAGCGAGTGCGGCAAGACCTCTCTGTTGCGCGGAATCTGTCGATCGCTCGTCGAGGCCAACTCGTCCGACACCGTCAAACTCGTCGTCGCGGACTACCGCCGAACTCTTCTCGGCGCAGTCGATTCCGAGCATCTGGCCGGGTACGCGGCCTCCCAGGCGACGCTGACGGCCATGCTCGTCGACCTCGCGGGCCGCATGGCCGACCGCATGCCGGGGGCGGACGTGACGCAGCAGCAGCTTCGCGAGCGGTCGTGGTGGAACGGCCCCGAGGTGTTCGTCGTCGTCGACGATTACGATCTGGTCGCCACGTCGTCGGGAAATCCGTTGGCCCCGTTGGTGGAACACCTTCCCCATGCACGAGACATCGGGCTGCATCTCATCGTGGCGCGTCGTTCCGGCGGGGCAGGCCGGGCGCTGTTCGACCCGGTGATCGGACGGTTGCGCGATCTGGTCACGCCGGGACTGGTCATGAGCGGAAGCCGCGACGAAGGGAATCTGCTCGGGACGGTACGTCCCAGTGCCATGCCGCCCGGACGTGGGGTGTTCGTCGACCGCTCGGGCCAGGCACTCGTTCAGCTCGGACATTCGAGTTGACGAGCCCCTCGTGGCGTTATGCCGCAGTGCATCTGGGCTACACGCAGATCTCCGTCGTCGCGACGGCCGGAGCCTTCGAGGGTCCGAGAGAGAGCGTCGGATCGGCGTTCGCCACGGCCGAGGGTGGTCGTCTGGTGTTCGGCCGGGGCACGGAGGGAGACGAGATTTCGCCCCTGCTCTGTATCGACGATGCGTCGGTCCCGGTGGGGAGCTCGGTGTGGGACCGGGAGGCGGTACTGCACGGAATCGTGTGGTCGGCCCTGAACGGTGCCGGGGTGCACGACCGACTCGACGTGCTCGAGATCGCGTATCCATCGACCTGGGGCGAGCAACGGACGAGCATCCTTCGTGCACTGTTTGCGACCTCGGCGAACGAGGTGGTGCTCGTGGAGACGGCCGAGGCGGCCCTGTCGTGGTCGGGTGAACGCGCGCCGTCCGCCGCGGTCGTCGTCGAAGTCGGGCCTCTCGACACGTCCGTCGTCGTTCTCGACGAATCGGGGGCGCACGGCGGAGACACCGGCGCGATCCTGCCCTTCGGTACGGGTGACGACGACGGTTGGCGACGAGCGGTCGGGGAGTACGTCCGGTCGTCGGTCACGAACTGCCCCGACGAGGTGTACGTGGTGGCGGCGCCCCGCGTCGGAGAGGATCCCGTCGCCGATCACCCCACTCGATGGTTGACCGGACTCGATGTCGCCCGGTCGCTGTATCGGCGAGCCGGGGCGGATCTCGTCCCCGCGCCATCGGTCCGTGCTGCGACGACGCGATCGGCGGCATGGCTCGACGACGTGGCCGCCCCGCCGCGGCCGCGGGAGAAGCGGCGTCCCCAGCTGCTCGCGGCCGTGAGTGCGGCAGCAGCGGTCATCGTATTCGTCTGCGCAGCTGTGTATTTCACCGGACGTCCTCCCGTTGCTTCCGATAGCGTTGCAGCGCAACCGTTGTCGCCTACCGAGGCCCCGAGTGCTGTGTCGTCCCTCGTCGAACCGTTACCGACCACGACGACCGACCCGCCGACGCCGGTCGAGACGGTGACGTTCGTGTCCGGGCGGGTGTCGATGCGGTTGCCGGACACCTGGACGAAGGTGGACGAAGCGGACCGCATGGTGCTGATTCCGCCGACCCCACCCGAGCGTCGGATCGTCGTCACCGTGGCAGAGCTGTCACCGGGTTCGACGCAGCAGCAGGTTGCCGACGAGCTTCGGTCGGCCATCGATGCCCGTGGGCCGGATTCCACCATCGGATCGCTCGAATCCACCCGCGATTTCGGCGGCCGCGTCGGGATCGCCTACACCGAGAGACCGATCGACGACTCGACGGTGCTGTGGCGCGTGTTCGTCCAGTCCGACCTTCAGGTCAGCATCGGCTGCCAGTTCGAGGGAGACGACGCGACGGTGATCGACGCCGAATGCGGTCAGGCAACGCAGACTCTGGACATCGTTGCGCCGTCGTGAGAGCGGCCCACAGTTTTTCGTGCACGGCCGGAACCGAATCGAGGGGTCGTTGCGTCCAAGGAGATGTAGGGGAGTGAGCGGGCCGACAGTGGCCTCTCGGTCGATCGGCACGTGCGCCGCGGGTGCATGTGAATCGAGTATCGGAGACAAGGAGTCGAAGTGGGATATCCAGGGGGACCGGAAGTTACGGGTTCGTCGAACGGCGTCACGGTCACACCGCAGGAGCTCGTGGCCGCCGGTGCCACGATCGAAGGCCTGAGTGTGTCGATCAACGCGTCCAATTCGGCCGTTCGGTCGATCGTCGAGCAGACCGCCGAGGCGTGGGTCGGCAAGGCAGGCAAGTCTTTTCAGGACGTCATGGCTCAGTGGGACACCAGTGCGCAGAAGATGCGGAGCGCGCTCGAGCAGATCTCCGCGGACATCAAGACGAACGGCCACGGCTATTCGGACGCCGACGACGACAACGTGTCGGCCGTGAACCAGGTGGCCGGATCGCTGAATTCGGGACTGTCCTCGTTCAGGTGAACGTGCATCCGGTGACCACACGACAATCCACACGACCACGCTCGACCAAGGAGACCGATCCGACATGAAATACGACTTCGCGCAGATCGCGGCGCTGACCGAGGCGATGAACAAGCAGGCGAACGTGACCAAGGACCTTCTCGGGGACGTGGACAGCACCGCGAAGCGGCTCTACCAGTCGTGGGAGGGCGACGCGATGACGTCCTACTACGAGCTGCAGCGTCAGTGGAGCTCTGCATCCGACGAGCTCAACCTCATTCTGTCGAGCCTCGTCGCGGCCGCCCGCACCGGTGGCGAGACGATGCACGGCGTCGAGATGGCCAACAAGGCGCGGATGGCTCGCTGACCCGTCGTCACGAAGAGCGGAAGCCCCGACCGAGACCTCGGTCGGGGCTTCCGTCTTCCTCCAGCTCGGTTCTCGTGAGCCGGAGAAACTGGTCACGACGGCGGTCCGGGTGTCTACTGGTTCGGTGACGGACGTCGGAGCAGTACTTGGGGCCGAGCGGTCTCGTGCCGACCGTCGACTGGCGTCGCTTCGGGCCGAACTTGCGTCGGTGATCGAAGGATCGCGGCTGACCACCGACGACGACGAGCACGATCCCGAGGGGTCGACGATCGCGTTCGAGCGAGCGAAGATCGCCGCGCTGATCACCGACACCCAGTCGGAGATCCGCGAGATCGACGCGGCGGTCTCGCGGCTCACGGCCGGGACCTACGGTTCCTGCGAGCGGTGCGGAAGCGAGATCCCGGCGATCAGGCTCGAGGCTCTTCCCGCTGCCCGTCGATGCATGCAGTGTGTGCGCCTGCGCTGACGAGGTCGACGAGTCGAGGCGTCGACGAGCGGAGGTGTTTTGACCTGGGCGTCCGCTCCCGGTATCGTTCCCCGTTGGCGTGTATGGGCTCGCCGCGTACTTCTGTGCGTATCGAGCTCTTGTCCTCGGGTCTCAACTGGCCGCCGAGGGCATCCACTCGTCTTGGCCAGCAGCGACATCATGAAGACAGGAATTTTCTGTGTCTACTTACGCCCCGAAGGCCGGGGACACCACCCGGACGTGGCATGTGATCGACGCCACGGACGTCGTGCTCGGACGCCTCGCCGTCCAGGCCGCGACTCTGCTCCGCGGTAAGCACAAGCCCACCTACGCACCCAACGTCGACGGTGGCGACTTCGTCGTCATCATCAACGCCGAGAAGGTTGCCATCAGCGGCAACAAGCTCGACGGCAAGTTCCACCACCACCACTCCGGCCATCCGGGCGGTCTGAAGTCGCGCTCGACCCGTCAGGTCCTCGAGAGCAACCCCGATCGTCTCGTGGAGAAGGCCGTCGTCGGCATGATCCCCAAGAACAAGCTCGGTAATGCCATCGCGAGCAAGCTGAAGGTCTACGCGGGACCGAACCACCCGCATGCCGCTCAGCAGCCCGTTCCGTTCGAGATCAAGCAGGTGTCCCAGTGACGGCGCCGGAGGGAAATGACGTGACGTCGCAGGAGAACATCGAAGAGATCGCCGCCGACGAGTTCGTGGCAGTCGAAGATCCCGAGGTCGTCTCGGACATCGAAGCCGCAGCCGCTCCGGCCCCGATCGTGTTCGATCGCCCGATCCAGACCGTCGGTCGCCGTAAGGAAGCCGTCGCTCGCGTTCGGCTGTCCTCGGGCACCGGCGGATTCAAGCTCAACGGCCGCACCCTCGAGGATTACTTCCCCAACAAGGTGCACCAGCAGCTGATCAAGGCTCCGCTCGTTCTGGTGGACCGCGCAGAGTCCTTCGACATCGTCGCGCTGCTGCACGGCGGCGGACCGTCGGGACAGGCAGGCGCACTGCGTCTGGCCATCTCGCGTGCACTGATCGAGCTTGCACCCGACGATCGCCCGCCGCTCAAGGCCGCGGGCTACCTCACGCGTGACGCGCGTGCAGTCGAGCGCAAGAAGTACGGCCTGAAGAAGGCCCGTAAGGCGTCGCAGTACTCCAAGCGCTGACGCGTCTTACCCGTTTCATCCTCGAGGGCAGGCATCCAGCAGTATCGGACGCCTGCCCTCGAGGCATTTTCCACCACATTCTCTCCGCTCGAAGGGGTCTTGGTTCATGGCGCGATTGTTCGGCACCGACGGAGTTCGGGGACTTGCGGGCGGGGTTCTGACCGCTGAGCTGGCGTTGAGGATCGCGCGAGCCGCAGCCGCCGTGTTGGCACCGAACGTCGACGGCGTCAGGGCCGTCGCAGTGGTCGGTCGTGATCCGCGGGTGAGTGGGGCGATGCTGAGCGCAGCCGTGTCCGCCGGACTCACCGCATCGGGTGTCGACGTGATCGACGTCGGCGTACTGCCCACACCCGCAGTCGCCTACCTCACCGCCGAATACGACGCGGCGCTCGGCGTGATGATCTCGGCGTCCCACAATGCGATGCCCGACAACGGAATCAAGATCTTCGCTGCCGGTGGACACAAGCTGGACGACGACGTCGAGGACCGGATAGAAGCTGCCCTCGATCCCGAGGGGCGCTCCCGGAACGACGAACCGCCCTACGACGCCACCGGTGCAGCGATCGGCCGTATCGAACTCGCGCACGACGCCGCGGCGCGCTACACCGAACATCTGGCCGGATCGGTATCGCATCGACTCGACGGCGTGACCGTCGTGGTCGATTGCTCGCACGGTGCCGCCTCGGTCGTCGGGCCCGAGATCTACCGGCGGGCCGGTGCGACGGTCGTGGCGATCAATGCAGAACCCGACGGTCTGAACATCAACGACGGGTGCGGGTCGACGCACCTGGAGGGCTTGCAGAAGGCCGTCGTCGAGCACGGAGCCGACCTCGGGATCGCGCACGACGGCGACGCGGACCGATGCCTCGCCGTCGATGCGTCGGGTTCCGTGGTGGACGGCGACGCGATCATGACGGTACTGGCCATCGCGATGCACGACGCGGGCCACTTGACCGACGACACGTTGGTCGCGACGGTGATGAGCAACCTCGGTCTGCACATTGCGATGCGCGAGGCCGGAATCACGTTGCGCACCACCGCGGTCGGAGATCGGTACGTGCTCGAGGAGTTGCGCCGCGGCGGCTTCGCGCTCGGTGGCGAGCAGAGTGGGCACGTGGTGCTGCCCGCGGTCGGAACGACCGGAGACGGGATCGCCACGGCGCTGCGACTGATGGAGCGGATGGCGCAGACCGGGCGTTCGCTCGCGGATCTGGCGTCGGCCATGCGGACCCTGCCGCAGGTTCTGATCAACGTGCGCGTGTCCGACAAAGCAGCGGTGGCGTCGGCACCGTCGGTGTCGGACGCGGTGGCGTCGGCCGAACGGGAACTCGGGGAATCGGGTCGAGTTCTGTTGCGCCCCAGCGGTACCGAGCAGTTGGTGCGTGTGATGGTCGAAGCGTCCGAACTCGACGTCGCGACCCGGCTCGCCGAAGAGCTGGCGGGCCGGGTCGCGTCGGTCTGACGTCTCAGGCGGTGAGTTCGCGCAGTGCGGTCAGCTGCGCGACGCGTCCTGCGGTGTTCTCGGCGAGCGGCGCGACGTTGAGAGTGGTCACACCGGCCTCGGCGAAAGCTGCCACTCGCTCCTTGACGAAGCTTTCCGGGCCGATGAGGTTGACCGCGCGAGCGAGCTCGTCGGGCACTGCCGCGGCGGCCTCCTCCTTCTTGCCTGCCAGGTACAGGTCCTGGATCTTCTCGGCCTCGGCCTCGTACCCGTATCGCTGGGCCAAGGAGTTGTAGAAGTTCTTGCCCTTGGCTCCCATGCCGCCGATGTACAGCGCCAGGTGTGGCTTGACCCAGGGGAGGTACTTCTCCGCATCCTCGCCGATGGCGAGGGTGGGACTTGCGAAGACCTGCAGTTCGCCGAGCGACGGGTCACGCTTGGCCTTGCCTGCGGCGAGCGACTCGCCCCACACGTCGGCGGCCTTCTCCGGGAAGTAGAAGATGGGCTGCCAACCTTCGGCGATCTCGGCGGTGAGTTCGACATTCTTGGGTCCGAGTGCGGCGATGACGACCGGAATGCGGTCGCGCACAGGGTGATTGATCAGCTTCAGGGGCTTGCCCAGGCCGGTTCCCCGGTCGGCGGGCAGTGGAATCTGGTAGTACTTGCCCTGGTGCTGCACCTTCTCGCGGCGCCAGACCTGGCGGCAGATCTCGATGACCTCGCGGGTTCGGGCGATGGGTGCGTCGTACTTGACGCCGTGGAAGCCCTCGACGACCTGTGGTCCCGACGCGCCCAGTCCGAGTACGAACCGGCCGTCGGAGACGTAGTCGAGACCGGCGGCGGTCATGGCGGTCAGTGACGGAGTCCTGGTGTAGATCTGGAAGATGCCGGAGGCGATCTTGATCGTGCTCGTCTTGGCCGCGAGGAACCCGAGTTGGCTGACGGCGTCGAACGAGTAGGCCTCGGGCACGAAAATGATGTCGAGACCCGCCTTCTCGAGCTCGGCCACCTCGGCGACGGTCTCGTTGAAACCACCGCTGTAGTTCAGCATCGTTCCGATGTGCATGGGACTCCTCGTTCGGTGAGCAGCTGGTGCAGCCACTTCAGGTACCTGTTACTGACATTTCACATCGGGACGTTACCGCTCTCTGCGGAACCGATGTGAGTCGGCGCACGTCATAGTGAGATAGGGGCACTGCGAGGGGGGACGGGAACGTATGAGCGATGGGGTTCGGGTGGACGTGGACCGAGTTCGCGGCGTGGCGGATGCATTGGCGTTGTCGGCGGAGGCGCTCGGCGACGCAGCCGATTCCGTGGCGGACGCAGGCTTCGGTACCGCGGGGGCAGGACGGATCTACGGTGACCTGGGCGCTGCCTATTCCCAGGCGCACCTCGGGCTCGGGCGTGCCGTCAGGGCCTGGCGGTCCTCGGTCGAGGACATTTCCGAAGCCCTCACCACCGCGATGAACGAGTACGAGCAACAGGACGACTCCGCCTCGTACGCGATCGAGTCACACCGGTGACACTTCCGTCGGCCTCGTCCGGTGACGGGGCGTCCATCGACGACATTCTCGATGCCAACGCACAAGGACTGCTGTACTTCGAGCGCTTCCTGCCGCTGGCGAGCCGCGTTCCGGGCGTCGACATCCCGCGATATCAGGACGTGTGCGCCAGGTACGACGAGCAGCGCGGACTGAACCTGGGCGCGCTCGGAGCCGATGCCGACGCCGTCGGGACGGTGTCCGCCGTACTCACCGATCAACTCGAGGAGCAGGTGCAACTTCGCCGGGTCCTTCAGTTGCGGTGGCACGGTGATGCGGGGGAGGCGGTTCGGACCTACCTCTCGGCCGAACAGGAGAAGGCTTCTCAGTTCCTGGCGTCGATCGAGGACTCTCATCAAACGATGTGTGCGGCCGTCGACGTTCTCCGTGACGCCGTGACCGACAAGGCCGAGCTCGTAGGCGGCATCGACATCGAGCTGGTGGACGGCAAAGATGTCGACCAGATCGACGCGATCGTCGTTGCGTCGGGAATCGAGTGCCTCCCGGTAGATCGAGAGGCGGTGTTCCCGCGATTGGCGTCTGCGTTCGAGGATCTGAAGGACAGGGCGCTCGGCGGTGATGTCTCCGACGAGTTCGCCGCCGAGGTGACCGAACGCTGCAGGCGATGGATCGACACCGAGTTCGTACCGCGGGTGCAGGGTACGTGCGAGGCAGTCCTCGCAGCATGTACTGCCACGGACATCGCCGTCGAAAGATGTCTGGCATTGGTGGTGGACGTTCTGGGAAGTGTTCACGAGCCATCGTTCGGCGAACTCGACGAGAGCAGTTGGGCGATGGAACCCGGGGCGTCGGCGCTGTGGCCGGGGCCCGACGGCTCGTCCGCCGACCCGGGTCCGGCCGAGATCGGTTCTGCACCGGCCGTTTCCGGAGCCGAACCTGCAGCCGTCGGTTCGGCCGCGGTCGGACCTGCTGCGGTCGGACCTGCGTCGGTCGGACCGGCGGCGTCACAGCCGGGCGGCCACGGACCGGCCGGCGCAGACACCGTGCTTTCGGCCGGATATCCGACCGCTGACAACCCCGCCGGTGACGAGGTGCGGGATTCTCTGGACGGGCTCGTGGATCGAGTCGTCGCCGGCATCGTCGACCGGATCGACGATGCACTGACCGAGACGATCGACGGTCGAGATCTCGACGGTTCCGGCGACACCGCAGTCGACAGCCGGGCCGGGGAGAACGACACGAAGGACGCTGCTCCGGACGGGACCGGCGACCAGCGACCCGAGCCGGCTCCGCTGCCGCCGCCCGGGCAGGCGTCGCCCACGCCCGGCGACGAGCGTGGTCATCTCGAGGCCGAGCTCGATGGGCATCGGGCCCGCATCGCGCTCGAACACGACGGTGTGGTGTCCCTCGAACTCGAGACTCCCGGACTCGGAACACGCTCGTTCGAGATCAGAATAGGACCGTTCGGCCTACCCGAGATCGTCGAGATTCCCGGAGTCGCCGACGCGGTGGACGTACCGGCTCCGGCTTCGGCGTTGCCGTCCGAACCCGTGCTCTCGTCCGAACCGGTGCCTGCGACCGAGCCGGTCCCTGCGGCGGAATCGGTGCTCCCATCCGAGCCGGTCCCTGCGACCGAGCCGGTGCTTCCGTCCGAGGCCGATTCGGATGTGCAGGCGCAGTGCTCACCCGAATCGCCCGACCTCGAGCAGCCCGCCGAACAACACCCGGTGGCTGCCGACAGACCGGTGGCCGATGCACAGCCCGCCGCCCCGAGCACGGGTGCGGGCCTGAGCGAAGCAGGGGCGCTGTGAGCACCGACACTGGGTGGCGACGGGAGCTGCATCGAATACGCGACGAGCACCGGGCCGCGATGTCGCGGGCGGCCGAGGCGTTGAGCCGGGCGCAGGCTCCTTCAGTCGACCGAGACGACCGACGTTCGGCCGAGGTGAGCGGAGCGGACTCCGACGTCGAGCCGAGGTCGGGCTCGGTGCTGCAACCGGCTCACCTGGACCGGCGAGAACCCCCACCGCGTGTCGAGACCGACCCCGACGACGGTCCGCGATCGTGGCTGGTGTGACACCGTTCGGTGATGATGGGGGCTAGCCCCGTCCGAGCAACGCCTTGATCGAAGCCGTGGCCTTGGGCTTGGGCTGCTCGTCCAGTGGTGCATGTGGATCGACCGCTCGGGTGCCGTCGATGTCTCCTGCGGTTCCGGCCAGTTCTTCGTAGTCGGAGTCGCCGGTCAGATGAAACAGCAGGAAGGCGGTCAGGACGGCGCGGGTGCGTTGCTGAGTCTTGCGGTCGGGCTTGTTGATGCCGAGTGCGCCGAGGATCCGGCGGCCTTCGACGAATCCGTCTGCCGTCGAGCCGTCGACTCGCCGCAGAATGGACGGTCCGTTCCAGGCCTGGGCGAGCGCGAGTGAGTTGTCGGTGAGCGAGTCGGCGTTCGAATTGTCTCCGACGACGAGTCCCGGCACGGTGAGGCCCGCGGCGGCGTCCTCGGACGAGGGTGCCGTCGGAGCGGGGAACAGCGCGGCGACGGCCTTGATGTCGGATCGCCGGGAGGCGGCGAGAACTGCGGTGCCTGCACCCATCGCGTGACCGGCCGTGGCGAGTTTGTCCGGATGCACGCTGATGTTGCCCGGGCCCAATCGGACGCCCGTCATGATGTCGAGCACAGTGCCCAGATCGGTGGCAAGACCGCGATGGGACGGTACGAGCCCGCGCTCGGTATCCGGTGCCGCAACCACGATGCCCCAGGACGCGAGATGCTTCAGGGTGTCGGTGTAGTGCTGGGGGCGCAGCATCCAGCCGTGTGCGAAGGCCACGCCGGGCAGGCCGAAGCCCTCGGCGGGGGTATAGACGACACCGGGTTGCCCGGCGAGGGCCAGGTCGCCTCGGAGCACCTTGTGCGGGCCGCGCTTGGAGAGAGCAGATGCCAGCTTCTTCGGTTTCGCCACGAGAGATGACGCTACCGAACCGCGGCGCGTCAGGTGACGGGGACACGTCCACCCGAGCGAATGGGTCGTGCGCGCCCCGCCGAGTACCCTGATTGTCCATGTGCGGAATCGTGGGTTACGTCGGCCACCGCCCAGCTCTGGGTGTGGTGGTCGAGGCGCTTCGGCGTATGGAATATCGGGGTTACGACTCTGCGGGCATAGCAATTCTCGACGGCGCGGGAGCCACGGCAGTCGAGCGCAAGGCCGGTCGCCTGGCCAATCTCGAAGCGGAACTGGACGACATCGGCACCGACACGTTCGTCGGCACCACCGGAATGGGACACACCCGTTGGGCGACGCACGGCCGTCCCACCGACCGCAACGCGCACCCGCATCGTGACGCGTCCGGCACCGTCGCGGTGGTGCACAACGGCATCATCGAGAACTTCGGTCCGCTGCGTGCGGAATTGGAAGCCGTCGGAATCGAGTTCCTGTCCGACACCGACACCGAGGTGGCCGTCCATCTCGTCTCGCGGGCCTACGCCGACGGCCCGACGGCCGGCGATTTCGTGGCCAGCGCGAAAGCAGTTCTGCGTCGCCTCGAGGGTGCGTTCACCCTGGTGTTCACCCATTCCGATCACGCGGACACGATCGTCGCGGCTCGTCGCTCGACGCCCCTGGTACTCGGTGTCGGCGAGGGTGAGATGTTCCTCGGGTCCGACGTCGCTGCGTTCATCGAGCACACCCGCGACGCCGTCGAACTCGGGCAGGATCAGGTCGTCGTCATCACCGCCGACGGCTACGACATCAGCGATTTCGAGGGCAACGAGGCGCAGGGACGTCCGTTCCGAATCGACTGGGACCTGGCAGCCGCCGAGAAGGGCGGCCACGACTACTTCATGCTCAAGGAGATTCAGGAGCAGCCCGCTGCTGTGGCGGATACGTTGCTCGGTCACTTCGACAACGGTCGAATCGTGCTCGACGAGCAGCGATTGTCCGACCAGGAGCTGCGCGACGTCGACAAGGTGTTCGTCGTGGCCTGCGGTAGCGCGTACCACTCCGGCCTGCTGGCCAAGTACGCGATCGAGCACTGGACCCGGCTGCCGGTCGAGGTGGAACTGGCCAGCGAATTCCGGTACCGCGACCCGGTTCTCGACCGTTCGACCCTCGTCGTGGCCATCTCGCAATCCGGTGAGACTGCGGACACACTCGAAGCCGTTCGGCACGCCAAGGACCAGAAGGCGCGGGTTCTCGCGGTGTGCAACACCAACGGCTCGCAGATTCCACGTGAGGCCGACGCTGTGCTCTACACGCGGGCCGGTCCGGAGATCGGCGTCGCGTCGACCAAGGCCTTCCTCGCCCAGGTCACCGCGAACTATCTCGTCGGACTGGCGTTGGCGCAGGCACGCGGCACCAAGTACCCCGACGAGGTCGCGCGCGAATTCGCCGAACTCGAAGCGATGCCCGAGTTGGTGCAGCGGGTGCTCGAGACGGTCGAACCGGTTCGGGCACTCGCGCGCGAGCTCTCGACGGCCACGACCATTCTGTTCCTCGGCCGACACGTCGGATACCCCGTTGCTCTCGAGGGCGCGCTCAAGCTCAAGGAACTCGCGTACATGCACGCCGAGGGTTTCGCGGCGGGCGAGCTCAAGCACGGTCCCATCGCGCTCATCGAGGACGGTGTCCCGGTGATCGTCGTGATGCCTTCGCCCAAGGGTCGGGCGGTGTTGCACTCGAAGATGCTGAGCAACATTCGCGAGATCCAGGCGCGTGGGGCGAGAACGGTCGTCATCGCCGAAGAAGGCGACGAGGCAGTGCGGCCCTTCGCGGACAACTTGATCGAGATCCCGGCGGCCTCGACGCTGTTGCAGCCGCTGTTGTCGACGATCCCGCTTCAGGTCTTCGCCGCCGAGGTCGCCCAGGCACGCGGCTACGACGTGGACAAGCCGCGCAACCTGGCCAAGTCCGTCACCGTCGAGTAGCGATCGGCATGCGCGGCTACTACACACCCGAGCAGATTCGGAACGCGGAAGCGCCGCTGCTGGATTCCCTGCCGAACGGCGTGCTGATGCGCCGCGCCGCGTACGGATTGGCCGCGGTCGTGGCAGGCGAGCTGACCGTGCGTACGGGCGGCGTCGTGGGGCGGCGGGTGACGATTCTGGTCGGTACCGGCGACAACGGCGGCGACGGTCTGTGGGCAGGGGCGTTCCTGCGTCGGCGCGGCGTCTCGGTCTCGGCACTCCTACTCGATCCGACGCGGGCGCATCCCGAGGGTCTCGCGGCCCTGCGATCGTCGGGTGGACGCGTGGTGAGCAGGTGCGGACCTGCCGATCTCGTGGTCGACGCCATCGTGGGCATTTCCGGCAAGGGCCCGTTGCGGCCCGATGCTGCTGCGGTGGTCGAGCAGATCACTGCTCCGATCGTGGCCGTGGACGTGCCCAGTGGAGTCGACGCGGAGACCGGTGCGGCACCGGGGCCTGCCGTGTCGGCCGCTGTGACGGTGACGTTCGGTGCGCGCAAGCCGGTTCACGCGTTGGCCGTACCTCGTTGCGGCCGAATCGAACTCGTGGACATCGGCTTGAAGCTGCCGGCTCCGGCGATGACCTCCTTCGAGCCGGTCGACGTGGGACGGATATGGCCGATCCCGACAGCTACCGACGACAAGTACTCGCAGGGGGTGGTGGGTGTTCTGGCCGGCAGCGACACGTTCCCCGGTGCCGCGCTGCTCTGTGTGGGAGCGGCGGTCGCGGCGACCTCCGGAATGGTCCGCTACGTGGGTAGCGCAGGCGCAGAGGTTGTCTCGCACTACCCGGAGGTCGTGTCCGCCCCGAATCTCGACGCGGCAGGGAAGGTGCAGGCGTGGGTGGTCGGTCCCGGATTCGGCACCGACGAGGAGTCGGCGGAGATCGTGCGTCGAGTTCTGGACACGGATCTGCCCGTCGTCGTCGACGCGGACGCGCTCACGGTCCTCGCCCGCAACGAGCGCTGGGTCGCCGGACGTGCGGCACCGACTCTGCTGACCCCGCATGCCGGGGAGTTCGCCCGCCTGACCGGATCCGACCCGGCACCCGACCGAGTGGGATCGGTCCGAGATCTCGCCGCGCGCTGGGGCGTCACCGTGCTCCTCAAGGGACGAGCGACGATCGTCGCCGATGCGGACGGCACCACGTTCGTCAGCGACGCCGGAGGGTCGGCGGCGTCGACCGCGGGCTCGGGCGACGTACTGTCGGGCATCCTCGGGGCCCTGCTCGCGTCGGGGATGGCACCGTCCACTGCGGCTGCCTGCGGCGCGAAGGTCCACGCACTGGCCGCGGCCCGTGCGGCTCACGGGTCGGACGGAGAATTCGCGGCACCCATTTCTGCGAGCCCACTGTGCGAGTCCATCCGCGACGCCATCCGAACCGTGCGCTCGCTCACGATGTGACCCCGGTCGTGCGTGGCCCACGTTCGATGTCGGATGTGTCACGGGTTGTGGCACCCTGATCCGTCGTATCCGCGGCTCGGATGGCACTATCGAATGTTGTGAGTATCGGTTGTGGCGACGAGGAGACCGATCCTCGGACGGGTTCGGGTGCCGTCGCGACCGTCGACCTCGACGCAGTTGCGCACAACGTCCGCGTGTTGCAGCAGTTCGCCGGGGACGCCGCCGTGATGGCGGTCGTCAAGGCCGACGGATACAACCACGGTGCCGTCGAGGTAGCACGCGCCGCGGTCGCCGCGGGGGCGCAGGAGCTCGGCGTCACCACCATCGGTGAGGCCCTCGAGCTCCGTGCTGCTGGTGTGACCGTCCCGGTGTTGGCGTGGCTGCACCGAACGGACTCCGATTTCGCGGCGGCGATAGCCGGGCAGGTCGGGATCGGGGTATCCACGGCTGCCCAGCTCGACGCTGTGGTCGACGCTGCACGCAGGGTCGGTTCCACCGCTGATCTCTCGCTCAAGATCGATACCGGGCTCAATCGCAACGGGGTCGCGGAACCGGATCTCGACGCCGTTCTCGACGCTACTGCCGTCGCGGTCGCGGAGGGCGCTGTGCGATTGACCGGAATGTTCTCGCATCTGGCCTGCTCCGACGAACCGGCTCACCCCGCCAACGACGCCCAGGCCGAGCGGCTTCGCGACGCGGTGCGGCGCGCCACCCGGCGCGGAACCCCTCCCGCCGTCGTGCACCTGTCCAACTCGGCAGCGGCGCTGACCAGACCCGATCTCGGTTTCGACATGGTCCGCCCGGGTATTGCTCTGTACGGCCTGTCCCCGGTGCCCGAACTGGGAACGTTCGACTTGCACCCGGTCATGACTCTCACGGCGCAGGTGGCGAACATCAAGAAGGTGAGCGAAGGTGAATCTGTGTCCTACGGCTACACCTGGACCGCTCCCGCCGACACCGTGGTCGCCCTCGTCGCTCTCGGATACGCCGACGGGGTCGTCCGTCGCCTCAGCGGGCGGTTCGAGGTGACCATCGCAGGTCGTCGCTATCCCTCCGTCGGGCGCGTGTGCATGGATCAGTTCGTCGTCGACCTCGGCGGCAGTGACTCGGGTGTCGCAGTCGGCGACGAGGCGTTACTGTTCGGACCGGGGGACAGGGGAGAGGCGCACGCCCAGGATTGGGCAGACGCGCTCGAGACCATCAGCTACGAAGTCGTGACCGGCGTTCGTGGACGTGTTCGGCGACGGTTCGTCGGCGCTCGCTCAGGGGAGGCGACGATCTAGATCATGCTCGGATTGCTGGAGAGTATTGCAATTGTGGTGCGCGAGACGGCGTTCCGGTCCAACAAGGACCCGCTGGCCACCGAGAACCTCGACCTGATGGACGCAGACCGGGGCAGCATCGTCACGGCGGACGACGGTGTACCCCTCGCGGTGCGCGAGGTGGGTCCGGCGGACGCCGAGACCACCGTGATCTTCGTCCACGGTTACTGCCTGCGCATGTCGTCCTGGCATTTCCAACGGCGGGCGCTCGAACAGCAGTGGGGTTCGACAGTGCGCATGGTCTTCTACGACCAGCGCGGTCACGGGCGTTCCGGGGTACCGAGCCCGGAGAGCTGCACCATCGGCCAGCTCGGCCTCGATCTCGATGCGGTGATCCGCTCGGTGGTACCACGCGGACGCATCGTTCTGGTCGGGCACTCGATGGGCGGCATGTCGATCCTGTCCATGGCGCGGCAACGGTCGGAGGTTCTGCGGCAGCGAGTCATCGGAGCGGTCCTGATCTCGACGACTGCTGCCGGTCTCGCGCAGTCCGGGGTGGGTCGTAGTCTGCAGAACCCGGCGGTCGATGCGTTCCGCGCGGCAGTGCGGACGTCACCGGGCCTGGTGCAGTTCGGCCGCGGCGCGGTACGTGCGCTCATCTCGCCGGTCCTGCGCGCGGCGTCGTACGGCACCCGGGTCTCGCCGCGGTTGGTGGCGTTCTCGCAGTCGATGATCGACGACACCTCCGTCGTCACGATCGTCAACTTCCTCGAGACGCTCGAGTTGCACGACGAGTCCGAAGCGCTGCTGGAATTCGAGAACATTCCGGTGTCGGTGGTGTGCGGGGACGAGGATTGGATCATTCCGTTCGCCAGCTCGGAGGCTCTCGCTCAGGCCCTGCCGCGTTCGGAGATGGTGCGGGTGCGCCAGGGTGGGCACCTGGTTCAACTCGAATTCCCCGAACAGGTCAACGGCGCGATACAGCGGCTCGTGGCACGGGCGACGGAGGCCGCGGGCAAGAAGCGACGGTGGGGCGTTGTCTGACGAGCCGCTGACCTTGCCGGTGGACGTCGAATTGGTCACTGCCGCAGACACCGCCGAGTTCGGTGCGCGACTGGCGGACGTTCTGGTCGCAGGCGATCTGGTGATCCTCGACGGCCCGCTCGGGGCCGGAAAGACCGCCATGACCAAGGGGATCGCGGCCGGACTCGGTGTGCAGGGCCGCGTCACCTCGCCGACGTTCGTCATCGCGCGAGAGCATCGGCCCGGCCCACGGCCCCGTGGGCTACCGCCGGTTGCGCTGGTCCACGTCGATGCTTATCGGCTCGGGATGACGGGGCAGTCGGCCGTCGACGAACTCGATGCACTCGACCTCGATACCGACCTCACCGACGCCGTCGTCGTGGTCGAGTGGGGCGAGGGATTGGTCGAGAAGCTGACGGACGGCCATGTGTCGGTTCGTCTGACGCGTGATCCGGACTCCGATGTTCGCCGCGCGATTGTGAGTCGGGTGCCCGGCGGGGCGGACCCGCGAGATCGATCCTGACCGGGTACCGGGTGTGCGGCCGAATCCCCAGTGACGGGTAATCTGAAATATCGTGCTTGTACTTGCCGTCGACACCTCGACCCCCGCCGTCACCGCAGGTGTGGTGAGCCTGACCGAGTCCACGGCCGGTGCAGCGACCACGACGCTCGCCACCCGGGTTCGAGTGGACGCGCGATCGCACGCTGAAATCCTGACGCCCAACATCGTCGAGTGCCTGGCCGAGGCCGACATCACCGCAGCCGAACTGGGTGCCGTCGTCGTGGGCGTGGGCCCCGGGCCCTACACCGGCCTACGGGTGGGAATGGCGACGGCTGCGGCGTTCGGGGACGCACTCGGTCTTCCGGTATACGGCGTGTGCAGTCTCGACGCCATCGCCGCAGATGTCTCCGAGCCCGGGTCGCTTCTGGTGGTGACCGATGCGCGCCGACGCGAAATCTACTGGGCGCGTTACGAAGCCGGCGTGCGGGTGGCGGGACCCGACGTTGTCGCCCCGGCCGAGCTCGATAGTGTCGGAGTCGACGCGGTCGCTGGATCGGCCCCGCATGCTGCGGCATTCGAACTTCCGATTCGTGATGTGCAGGCACCGTCCGCAGCCGGATTGGTTGCGGTTGCTGCCGCCGATATCGGCAGCGGTATCGTCCCGGGCCCGCTCGTCCCGTTGTACCTGCGCCGCCCCGACGCCAAGACGCTCGACGAGCGCGCCGCAGCGAAGGCTGCGAAGTGACGGTGTCGATCGAGTCGATGACGGCGGCGGACGCTGCTCGGTGCGCGTACCTCGAGACCGTGCTGTTCCCGGGTGACGACCCGTGGGCCGAGGATGCATTCATCGCGGAACTGGCGGCACCACACAATCATTACGTCACGGCGCGGGAGAACGGTGAGGTCGTCGGCTACGCAGGCATCTCTCTGTTGGGGCAGCCGAGCCGCGGAGCGTTCGTCGTCGGAGAGTCCGAGGTGCACACCATCGGTGTCGATCCGGCGCATCACCGCAGAGGAATCGGCGGGCGACTGCTCGACGAACTGCTGCGCGTGGCCGACGAGCACGGTGGGCCGGTCTTTCTCGAGGTCCGCACCGACAACGAGCCCGCCATCGAGTTGTACCGACGCGAAGGGTTCGAGATCGTGGGCACCAGGGCGAAGTACTACCAACCGAGCGGGGCCGATGCCTTCACCATGCGTCGGTTCGAGAAGACGGAAGGACCGGCCCGATGATCGTCATGGGTATCGAAAGTTCCTGCGACGAAACAGGAGTCGGGATCGTCCGGTGGGGCGGGGCAGGCACGTGCGAGCTGATGGCCGACGAGGTGGCCTCGAGTGTCGACGAACACGCGCGGTACGGCGGAGTGGTGCCCGAGGTGGCGTCGCGCGCGCACCTCGAGGCCATCGTGCCGACCATGCGGCGGGCTCTGGCAGCCGCGGACATCGAGCGTCCCGACGCCGTCGCGGTGACGATCGGACCGGGGTTGGCAGGGGCCTTGCTGGTCGGGGTTGCCGCCGCCAAGGCCTACGCCGCGGCCTGGGGTGTGCCCTTCTACGCCGTGAACCACCTCGGTGGGCACGTCGCGGTCGACACGCTCGAGCACGGGCCGATGCCGTCGTGCGTGGCACTGTTGGTCTCGGGTGGTCACACTCATCTGCTGCACGTGGACGATCTGTCTCGGCCGATCGCCGAGCTCGGGACCACCGTCGACGACGCAGCCGGGGAGGCCTTCGACAAGGTTGCACGGCTGCTGGGATTGGGCTATCCGGGTGGTCCGGCCCTCGATGATGCTGCGCGCGAAGGTGATCCGGCCGCGATCGCGTTTCCCCGAGGAATGACCGGCCCACGCGACGCCCGCTACGACTTCTCGTTCTCCGGGGTCAAGACGGCTGTCGCCCGGTTCGTCGAGGCCCGGCAGCGCGCGGGAGATCCGATTCCGGTCGCGGACATCGCCGCGTCCTTCCAGGAATCCGTCGCCGATGTCCTGACGATGAAGGCCGTCCGTGCGGCAACCGACGTCGACGTCGACACGATAGTTCTGGGTGGGGGTGCCACCGCCAACTCTCGCATCCGTTCGCTGATCGAAAGCCGTTGTGCCGAGCAGGGTTTGACGCTCAGAATTCCGAAGCCGCGATTGTGTACCGACAACGGGGTGATGATCGCGGCACTGGGCGCGCACCTCGTCGCGGGCGGAGCACAGCCTTCGGCCTTGACCGCAGTGACCGATCCCGGCCTGTCGGTCGCGATCAGTCAGGTGCCCGGCTGAGGGGCCTGCGCGGACGCGGCGGTGGTCTCGGACGAACGGGTTGTCGACGGCACGGCTGCGGACAGAGGCTCACTCGAGGGGGCCGGTGCAGGCGGCGACCACACCGTCGGTGGTGCCGTCAGTTCCGGCGTGGGCTCCGAACCGCTGACATCGGTGGTCGGCGCGCCGATCGACTCGGTCGGCACCGGCGTGACCTCGGTCGTCGGTACCGGCACGATCTCGGTCGTATCGCTCGGGTCCGAAGGCTCGATCGGTTCGGAAGGCTCTACCGGAATCGTGGTGACCGAGGTCGGCGGTTCGATGGGAACTGCGGTGGTGACATCGGGGGACGCAGGATTCGACGTGGGATCGATCGGCCATTCGATCTGCGGGAGATCGGGGGCCGGCCGCAGCGTCGGGGTGCTGGTCGGCACAGCGGTGGTCGTGAACCGAGCCGACGATCCGTCGCCGTCGACGGAGGTTGCCGTCGGGTCGGACCGATCGCCCGGGGCGAGCCCAGCGGTGGGGAGGTTCTCGTCGGGGGACCAGCCCTCGGTGACCGGCGTACCGGCGTCGCTCGATTCGGTCGCGTCGCGGGCGGTACTTCCGGCCGGTGAGACGTTGGGATCTTCGGCCGGTGCCATCGTCTGCACACCGTAGGCGAGTACCAGTCCGCCCGCGACGACGGCAGCCGCGATCGCACCGGAGTATCGGCTCATCCGGCTCGCGGTGTTGCGCGTGGCCGAGACGAGTTGGTACCCACCACCGACGGCCGATGCGGCGACGGCAGCAGCGCCGACGGCAAGAACGGCGTCGGGTTCCGGCAGTCGAACGACCGGGGCGTGGAACATGTCGGTGAGCGTGGACGCGAGCAGGGGAATGTGCGCCCCTCCGCCGATCAGCACGATGACCTCGGGTTCGTGAGTGCTCTCGTCGAACACCCGCCGGACGAACCGAGCTGCGGTGTCGAAGATCGGGGTCACGGCGGCTTCGAACGCGTCACGGGTGACCGTCAGCGGGATTCCGCTGTAACGCTCGATGCGGACCTCGTCCTCCTGGGAGAGGCGTTCCTTGATCGATCGGTACCTCGCGGAGCCGATTCCTCGGTTGTCGCGGATGTCGTCCCGAAGATTGTCACGGGTCATGTCCTGCACGAGGTTCTTGACGAGCACGTCGAGTGCGTCGCCGGCGACGGCGTCCGACCGGCCGTGCGCCAGTACCGTCTCGGCGGTCCGATCGGTGACGGTGACCGACATGCCCGAGGCTCCGAGATCGACCAGCGCGATCGTGTCGTACCGGTCGATCAGGCCGGTGGTCGCCAGATGCGCGGACGCGGCTGCGGACTCCGGCACCAGTCGAACGTCACGAGTGGTGTGGGCCAGCGCCGCGCGAATGCCCGCAGCGTGCTCCTCCGTGCGGTAGGTAACGGCGATCGCGTCGGGGGACCGGTGGCCGGGGATCAGGGAGGCCATGAGTTCTATGGACGAGGTGACCAGATCGCCGATGTCGGTGTTGGCTTGACGGTCGGCCGAGACCGTTCGGTACTCGACCGTGCGAGAACCGTCGGTGTCGACGGTGACGAGGGCTGCGCACACGACCTCGGATCCGGTGGATATGCCCACTCCTACCCGCATGCTTCACCTCCCGCCCCTGTGTATCTGTCGGAAATCGACTGCCCTGAGTGCCTTGTCGCGGCACAGCTGCCGATCGTTATCGTTCGTACAGCTCCGTTATCGTAACGTTACTTCGGGCTCCGGCGCGAGTGTAATAGGCCGCTCGGTCCGTTACCCGATGACTGTTCATGGCCTCCTACCTGGCCTTTCGGAGACTTCACGGAGTCCGGGAAAACAGCGAGAAACGACGTGGGTGTTCGGCGTTTCGGGCCCCGATTCAGCAGTCGTCGGATGTGCGTGGTTGCGCGAAGCGGTGGGCGATCGCCCTCGTGCCCACCCGTGCGACCACCGCGCCGCGAACCTGGCGAACCCAGCCCTTGAGTGCTGGCACTCTCGTGTATAGAGTGCTAGTTGGCACCGAGCGAAGTCCCGGCACCCGCGACGACGGGAACGAGTTCAGGCCGTGATTGTCAGAACCGCACGAGAAGTACATACACACAGCTGTCCGGGGATCCGACCCCGGGCGCGTACCCCATAACTTTGGAGGGCTCAACGTGGCGAGCGTGAAAATCAAGCCGCTCGAGGACAAGATCCTCGTCCAGGCCAACGAGGCCGAGACGACGACCGCCTCCGGTCTGGTCATCCCCGACACAGCCAAGGAGAAGCCCCAGGAGGGCACCGTCGTCGCCGTGGGCGAAGGCCGTGTCACCGAGAAGGGCAACCGCATCCCGGTCGACGTCAAAGAAGGTGACACCGTCATCTACAGCAAGTACGGCGGCACCGAGATCAAGTACGCCGGCGAGGAGTACCTGATTCTGTCGGCACGCGACGTGCTGGCTGTCATCGCCAAGTAGGCCACAACGCATCCGCCCCGGTATCCGATTTTCGTGTCGGTCCCGGGGCGGTGTGCGTTCGATCGAGTTTCTTTGCTCGAAGGAGTAACACCGAAACATGGCAAAGCAAATCCAATTCAACGAGGAAGCGCGCCGCGCACTCGAACGCGGCGTCGACAAGTTGGCCGACGCAGTCAAGGTGACGCTCGGGCCACGGGGACGCCACGTCGTCCTGTCCAAGGCATTCGGCGGTCCGACCGTCACGAACGACGGTGTCTCCATCGCTCGTGAGATCGACCTGGAGGATCCGTTCGAGAACCTCGGCGCGCAGCTGGTCAAGAGCGTCGCCACCAAGACCAACGACGTCGCAGGCGACGGAACCACCACCGCGACGGTCCTCGCGCAGGCACTCGTGCGCGGCGGTCTGAAGAACATCGCCGCGGGCGCGAACCCGATCGCGCTCGGTACCGGCATCTCCAAGGCGGCCGACAAGGTCGCCGAGGCCCTGCTCGCCGCCGCAACCCCGGTCGAGGGCAAGCAGGCGATCGCTCAGGTCGCCACCGTGTCCTCGCGTGACCCCGAGATCGGCGAGCTCGTCGGCGAGGCGCTCACTCGCGTCGGCGCAGACGGCGTCGTCACCGTCGAGGAGTCCTCGACGCTGCTGACCGAGTTGTCGGTCACCGAAGGCGTGCAGTTCGACAAGGGCTACCTGTCGCCGTACTTCGTCACCGACGTCGACGCGCAGGAAGCAGTTCTCGAGGACGCGTACGTCCTGCTGTACCGCGAGAAGATCACATCGCTTCCGGACTTTCTGCCTCTGCTGGAGAAGGTTGCCGAGAGCGGCAAGCCGTTGCTCATCATCGCCGAGGACACCGAGGGTGAAGTTCTCTCGACGCTGGTCGTCAACTCCATCCGCAAGACGATCAAGGCCGTGGCGGTCAAGGCACCGTTCTTCGGTGATCGCCGCAAGGCATTCCTCGACGATCTCGCGGTCGTGACGGCCGGTCAGGTCATCACCGCCGATGTGGGTCTGAGTCTCAAGGAAGCCGGCCTCGAGCTGCTCGGTCGCGCTCGTCGCGTCGTCGTCACCAAGGACGACACGACCATCGTCGACGGTGCGGGCACGCAGGACGACATCGATGCGCGCGTCGGTCAGCTCCGTCGTGAGATCGAGAGCACCGATTCGGAGTGGGATCGCGAGAAGCTCGAAGAGCGTCTGGCGAAGCTCTCGGGCGGCATCGCGGTCATCAAGGTCGGCGCAGCCACCGAGACCGAGCTCAAGGAACGCAAGTTCCGCGTCGACGACGCCGTGGCTGCGGCCAAGGCCGCCGTCGAAGAGGGAATCGTCCCCGGCGGCGGCTCGGCTCTGACTCAGGCAGCGTTGGCTCTGGCCGACGACCTGGGCCTGACCGGTGACGAAGCCACCGGTGTGGCCGTGGTGCGCACCGCGCTCAACGCACCGCTGTTCTGGATCGCCTCCAACGCGGGCATCGACGGTTCCGTCGTCGTCAGCAAGGTGGCAGAACTGCCGAAGGGTCACGGATTCAACGCCGCGACGCTGACGTACGGCGACCTGCTGGCCGACGGCGTCGTCGATCCGGTCAAGGTGACCCGCTCCGCAGTGGTCAACGCCGCGTCGGTTGCACGCATGATCCTGACGACCGAGAGTGCGATCGTGGAGAAGCCGGAAGAGGCTTCCGAGCCTGCTGCCGGACACGGACACGCTCACTGAAATTCGGTGACACGAGAAAGCCCCCCAACCCGAACGGCGGGTTCTAACGATCCCCGCAACACCCTCGATTTGAGGGAGTTGCGGGGATCGTGGCATGTGCTGGGTTGAAGGTGCGGTTTTTCGAGGCGTTGGAC